>JANWYU010000068.1 GCA_025055135.1 Pseudobdellovibrionaceae bacterium
AAATTGCCAAATTCTTGTCTTTGATGGTTTCTCCCGACTGGCCCTTTGGTAACTCAATGGGTATGGCCGGTTTCATAATTAATGGGGCCGAAATCATAAAAATAATTAAAACCACCAAAATAATATCTACCAAGGGGATCACATTGATCTCTGAAATCACATCGTCCGAATCACCCAATGGATTTTTCATATATTAAAACCAAAATAAGCTAGGTGTTACCATGTTCGCGCACTGTCTGCTGTGTTTTCCAATACACCAGGGTAAGATCCTTCACCATCTGAATCTGACTAAGATAGCTTGATGTTTTTCTTTGAAAATAATTGTAGGCTATTACCGCAGGGATTGCCACAAAAAGGCCTGCAGCGGTGGCTAACAAGGCACCAGAAATACCTGCCATCACTGTTTGTACTCCCGCCTCAGTCTGATACGATAAATCGTGAAAAGCCTTCATAATCCCAAACACTGTTCCCAACAACCCAATGTACGGGGCATTAGAACCAATCGTGGCTAAAAAGCCAAGGGAGCGATCTAATTGATTTTTCACAAAGATTCGATGGGAATTAAACAATTCGTCAACACCCAACAGGCCTTTTGCCTTCAGAAAATCCAAAATTAATTTTGCCGCGTTACCCTCTAAGGATTTCTCTCCAACTAAATCGATGATGGCTGATAAATTACCCCCACCGTTCATCTTTTCAAGCAACGCCTTGGATTTGTCGCTTTCCCTTTCAATCCGCCTAAAGAAAAACCATCGTTCCAAAATTAAGGCCACACTTATCACACTGAGAATCAGTAGAATCACAATCACCACTGAGTCCAAGTAACCCGCCAAAACAAAAATTCGTTGACTAAGCATAGCCTCAATTCAAACATGGTAGAGTCTGTGGGTCAATGGTTCCTTCGTGTCATTGTGCTTATATGTCTTTTAGGGTGCCAATCAGAAACTGTCCTCATTTTTTTTATAGAGCAGGCCACTGATCATGAATTGAGTTGTTCTCATTCACCCATGGGACAAGCTCCATCGGGAATTCAACTTCTTTGCCAAAATCAAGCCATTGAGCTTGAAATTCTGGTAAGTTCGCAACAACTATTTGGAGCACTATCGAATTGGCTTAATCCGTCCATTATGTTTGCTCCCCTCCTGCAACAACAGGATTGGTACCTACAAATGATTACAGCCAATCCTCTCATTACTTTGAGTACAAACCTTCACCTCGGGTTTCATTACTTTAACGATCCTTTACCCCAAATCCATCAAGATGATTGGTATTGGAGATCAGAAGCCATTCGGGATTTTTTTTTACCAGCATCAAAACCCAAAAATTACATTATAACCATTTTATCAGATCTAGCGCACCCCAACGCCCAACGAAATTCCATCGCGCGCGATATTGCCTGGCAAGCAGTGGACACCTTCCTATATGAAATAATAAGTAAATTTATTTCACCAGATGAATCGCAAAGTAAGGTGCACCTGTTTATTATCTCAATGATCAAAAATCAAACACTGCAAAAAGCGATCATCAAAAGTAATATCCTGCAATCGCTTATGGAACAACATATTATTGACCCCAAAAAGGAAAATCCCGTGTATTTATCTGATATTAGCTGGCATTTTCATCACCGTATCTTAACTAAAACAATTAGATCTTCAAGATCTCTCCAGCTGCCATGGTTAAGAGAGATCTCTCGCCTTAAGAATGCAGACGGAATGTCCTCAGGATTCCCCAATCGGGAAAACATGACAAACCATAAACTGCAACTAAAAAATTGGATAACGATGACACGACAAAACAAAAATATCAGATTGCTCAAAACAATACGAGCTGCTGAAGACGCTTTAAAAATTAATCAAAATATGGACAACCCATTAAGACTTCAGGGAGATCACCTCTTGTTACTACACGAGATTCTT
Organism: Pseudobdellovibrionaceae bacterium; assembly: GCA_025055135.1. Lineage (GTDB taxonomy): Bacteria > Bdellovibrionota > Bdellovibrionia > Bdellovibrionales > Bdellovibrionaceae > JANWYU01. The sequence goes on from JANWYU010000068.1 coordinate 1,917, forward strand.
CAAATCGGAGACTAGAAGTTGCGCCACACATCCGCCCCGGCTTGATTTACTTTGGAGAACTAAAAAATCCTCTATCGAAGAAAATTTTTCTGGAATTTGACCAATGCCAATCCCTAAAAGTAACGATTGAAAATGATCACAAAACTCCAGAATTTGGGCCTGATATTGATGGGAAATACCCAAACCCCTTTGAGGCAAGTAACACCGTTCCACCAGCCAATCATTTTGCACCAAGAGTTTTTTCACGCCTCCATCTTGTTCAACTCCTAAAATATAAAAATGACTAAGGTTAGCGGCTATGATATGACCAGGAATCCCTAAAATCATTAAAATTTCCACTAAATCATCTCCGGTATTTAAGGTAAAATTTGCTATAAAATCGGAAAATCCTTGTCCTATTCGATATCCTAATCGATGATTTATAGCCTCTTTCTGCAGCACATGGGTCATGCGTGTCTTATCATCAGACTGATAAAGTTCAATTTGATGCACCAATTGATTTTTTAATTCCTCTAAATTGAGGTCATCACTCCAAGAGCGAAAAAATAAATAGGCATTTAACGATTTAATAGAAAAATATTTCACTGAGGGGTGCACCCCTTCCCCCCAAAAATACCAGTTTAACGACATTATTCCCAAACCCCATATTTCTTTAGTTTCATTTTTGATTTTTCATAATAATCTTCACCCGGAAGACTTAACTCCTTAATCTTCATCCACTTTTCTTTTGCGGCAGCCACCTCTCCTACCGACTCCTCAAGGACTCCCTCTTGATAGATATCCATCATGGCTTTTCTTAATTCATTCATCCACTCTTCGTGACGCCCAATCAGAACCTGGTTTTCCGGATTGATAACAATCCCTTCCCTTATTAATTGAATAGCCTTTTTTAATTGACCTTGCTTATAAAACTCTTCCGCCAACTTCTCTACTTCTTTTTGTCGAGCTAGTAACATTTCTTGAATTTCGTTTTGCCTTGCCTTAGATTTGGCCTTTAGCCCCATAGGATCAGGGAGCTTGGAGTCAATCACATCTTGATAAAGTTTAATAGCTTTTAACCAATCTTGCTTTTCATCCGCCAAACGGGCCGCTTGGTATAAATTTTTTAATCGGGACACTCTTTCCGCGTACTCTTTCTCTTGGGCTTCTTTCATTTTCCGTTCCTCAATAATTAATTGCACCTGGGCTTTAAGAGCAAGAACTTCAGGATGACTCGGATCAAACTCCACAATAGGAGCTAGACACAAATCAATTTCATACATCTCGATCTTTGGATTCACTAATTTACGACACTCCTCTAATTTCAATCGTATTTTTTCCTGTATAATCTCACGCTCTCTTGCTTCAGCTTCTAATTTTTCTTTCTCTTCCAGCATGGCAAGCTGTTGCTTTGCTTCCTCAAGAATGCGCTCAGACTGCTCATAATAGGGAACTATTTGTTTTAATTTCAAAATTTCCTGTCGCGCCAACTCATATCGGCCCTCCTGCATAAAATTTTGAGCTGACCGATACAACTGCTTTACTAGCTCTTTTTTATCTGGGGGAAGAGCATCAAAAGGGTTCATAACTAAAGTAGGGGAAGGCCCTTGTTGAGTAGGCTGCAAATCAATAAAAAGATAGGCTATTAGCCCACCTACAATAAGTAACAAAATTAAAAGCCGTACCGGATTTTTAACTAAATCAATAAAAACTCTCTTGCGCTTGGTAACCACAGACTCAGATGACGGTCCTTTAGCCTCATTACCTGTTACCTGATCTTGAACTGATGTCTGCTGAGAGGGGTTATTATCTGCAGTAACAAATGGGGTCAAAAATTTCTGAGCCTGTTCCACTCTTGAGGCAAAGGATGGATCCCTTAACACAAATCGAAATTTTAGATCGTATACCGAAATTTCATCCCCTGAAGAAAGTTCACTCCACTGGGACTCGGGCAAGAGCCTGCCGTTTAAAAATGTACCGTTGGAGCTTCCCAAATCACGAATAAAAAAGCGTCCTTCTTTCCTCAAAATTTCAAAATGTTTTCTACTGAGCTTTGTAAAATTAAGATAAATGGTACAAGAGGGATCTCGACCAATAACCCAATGAGTTCCGGATAAAGTAATCGTATCGGCCACTTGCCCTAAATCATCATAGCGCACCAAAGTGGGAACAAACGGCAGAACTCCAATTTCTGTTTTATCCTCAGCGTTACTATAGGTGTTTCCCGATTCTAGCTTACCAACATCAATAAATTCAAATTGGTATCCCGGAATAGCGAATTTAATTCCATTAGTGAGTATGAGTTGATTTACTGGTCGATCTTCAAACAATAGCAAGTTATTTTTGGAAACAAGCTCCACCCTCCATTCATTATCAACAAGCTTCAAAATTAGATGCTGCTTAGAAACTCCCAGGTCTTTATCAAGTACTATGTCGTTGGTATCTGCCCGACCAATGGTCAAAGTATCAAGACCGGATAAATCTTTTTCTAAAAACTTTTGATTCTGATAGTAAATTCGTAAAATCGCCATAGCTAGTAACGAACCTCTCGCTTGACGTCACACTCACTTAAATATTGGAGCGCTTCTTTACGAATGGGATCTTTTTCATCTTTTTTTACCTTAACCACAACGGAAAAATGGGCAGAACACAACCGATAATTTTGAATCCCGTAATATTTCTTACCTAGATTAAAATGATACTGGGCAAACTCATCATTTTTGCGATTGGCAAGCATATAATAGCGATTGGCTTGAGAATGTTCTGGATAAAAAGCTAAGGCTGAAGCAAAATACTCCATGGCTCGCGCATAGTTGCCGTTTCGATACTCTCTAAATCCTTTTAAAAAATTTTCTTGAGCCTTTTCGTATGCCGGATTTTTTCTTTGTTCATTTTCCTTTCGAAAATTTTCAATTTCATCCTTTGATTTTTGAATATTCTGCATGGTAACGATAGTTTCTCTAAGAGGGACAGTCTTTTTAGAATTGGTTTTGTTTCCAGAAAAAAGAAAGACCAATAATCCAGCTCCTATTGCTACCACAACCAAAAGAAAGAACACAGGACTACTGGAACGAGGAGAGGGGCTTGCGCTCGGAGCTTGTCCTGGAAATTGCGAGGGAGGCCTTTCTGCCTCTTTTAGGTCAGAAATCCCCACACCCCCAACACCAATCGGTCTATCCTTATTTTTTAAATCCCCAGCAAGGGGAGAAACTATATTAGCATGAGAAGAAGGAGAAGGAGAAGGAGAAGGGGAATTACTGTCCGATTTGGGGGAGTGAGATCCACGTAAAGTCAACTGATTTTCTTTTTGTTTACTAGCACTATCGTCATTAGCGCTCATTGCTTGTTGTGGTATGTTAAAGGTAACTAAAATCTGGGTTTCTCCAGCGGTTATAGTATCATTAGGCCTAAGAAGAATCTGTGATACAGGATCACCTCTAATCAAAATCTTGTTTTTTTCACTTAAATTCCGTAGTAACACCTGATCCGATCCCACAATGAGCTCAAAATGTTTCCTGCTCATGGTTGGATCGGCGATTGAAAAATCACAATCCATCATTCTGCCCACTTGAATTACATCCTGATTGAATGTCTTTTTTTGACCTGCAGTTGGTCCTGCCACTACTTTTAAGGTAACCTCTAAAATTTTAGAATTCATTCTATGTTCCCTGCTCGCTCGGTGATATGCTGATCAAAAAATAGTCTGGCTCTAAACCACTAACACTTAGTGCTTGGCAGCTTAATTGGAATAATGATCCTCCTATTTCAAGTTGATCCTTTACAACCTCTTGGGTTCGCACGCTAGCTTGATCAATAAGATAATTAAGGTTCTGCTGTAAAGCCATATCGGGTAACTGATCAATTCTTATTTTTTGTTGGTTCAAGGGTATATCAACCAGACTTTGAAATGCAGGATTTACATATTCAATCACTTTTTGTTTACTAGCTAACACTGAGGGAAATGGAATCATACTACATACATTAACATACTCGCCAAATCTGTTCACCAGCTGTTGACCATTGGTAACATTATGTCCCTCATTAGCACGCATTAATAGGCTATTTACGATAGTTAGCAAGTCTTGTACGATCGGAAAATTAAAATGAAAGTGAACCTGATCAGCTCCGGAGCGAACGGCCTCATCTACCTTCTCATATAACTGACGAAGGGCATATTCGATTACCTTGTAGAGCACGAAAAACAATATGGCCCCTACCACAAAACCAATCAGTAACACTTGAACAAAAAGGCTTAAAACTCTTTCCTCCCGGAACTTGAAGACATCTGATCGATAATGAACTACCACATGGGCCATGGCTACATTGATCTGTTGATTCGGATCATAACCGATTATTGGAACGGCCGCTAAAATAATGCCCCCTTTATCCACCACAAATTCCCTAGGTTGCCCTCGAATATCACGAACAAACTGCACTTGCTTAGGCATGCTACCAGCAAGCTCCATAGGTGCCAAAACAACCCCATCTTTTCCAACTACGTAAATTTCTTCGATTCCTCGCTCCTGATAAAGTAGGTCAGTTGAAAATTTTTGTAACTCTCCCGAACGTAATCGATTCTCATTTACTTGAGCAACACTACGGGCTACACTAAGTGCTCTCAGAAATGATTCATTCTTAATAGATTCTTCTGTTACTATATAAAGTGGAATAATTGATAAACTGGTTACGATTATAATAAATAAAATGGCTACCGATAAAAAAATCGTCTTAAAACTAAATTTATCGGCAAGACTATAAACATCTTTCACTACTTTTTTATCGAGAAATTCAATAGCATTTGCCATTAAATGATCAGGATTGAAAGAAGATCCTGATGGTTTTGGAATAGAGTTGTCTTCTGAATTACTGATATTGACGTTTTTGTTGTCATAGGAAAAGGACATTTGGGGTGAAGGGTCTACAGGTGCGTTGACACTAGAGCTGATGGTTAATGGAGCACTTGAATTCTGTTTATGTGATACCTCATTCTTTCTCTGTACGGGCAAATAGGTAACGTTTTCAACTTGATCCGTAACCTCACAAAGCACCTGATAAAATGAAATTTTATCGCCAATTTTGATCTTCTGGGCCTTTACCCGAACTCCATTTAAATAAGTTCCGTTTGAGCTATTTAAGTCTCTAAGGTACCACTGGCCATTTTCTTTACGAATTTCCGCATGCTTTTTAGAAATTCCTTGCTCTTTGACAACGATTTCACAATGTTCATCCCTGCCAATCACTTGAAAATCCCTTAAACGGATGGACTCTCCTACACGTGGACCCGAAAGAAATCTTAAAGCAAGCATGTTTCTCCTCGCTTCAAAGATATAGTGTCACCCACTTCTATTCCCAAGGCCTTAATCCGAAAGGCATTCATTTCTCCTACATGACAGGGAATTTGAAACACTCCACGAATTCTAGATGGTTTAACGTTTTCAAAAATACGAGTAACTAATCCCTTTTTATTAACGAAAAAACAGTCGATCGCAAAGGCCATACCAAAAGTGTGAATACAAAAAGTGTTGGGAAACCAAAGTAAGAAATCATCGGGAATTTGTGTATAACCCAAAAGACCACGAGCTCTTTTAAAAAAACTATCCGCAATTTCAACCCGAACTGGCAATTGGTGAGTGAGTCCTGCAGGCTTTGATAACCACATTTCTATCCCACTCACTAACGCCCCCCGGAAAAAAATGATATGGCAAGCGGACCAAACACAACTAAAAATATGGCGGGTACAATAAGTAATACAATGGGTAAAAAAATCAGCTGACTTGCCTTGGCTCCGGCCTTTTCTGCTCGAACAAAACGCTCTAACCGCAGTTGGTTTGATTGATCCTTTAGAACCTTAGCAATACTCGCGCCCGTTTGATCAGCATCGATCAAAACTGCTACAAAACTTGTTACTTCCATCAAATCACAACGGCGACTAAGGCCGCGAAGAGCCTCAGCCCGGGTAGCGCCTAATTTAATATCTTTAAGTACAATCTCGAACTCAGCTCCCAAAACACTGTTACGGGCCTTATCGGCAAGTTTTTGAATCGCCCCCACAAAATCCAATCCTGCCTCAGTTGATAGCGCCAATATATCGGCAAAAAAGGGTAACTCAGCCTGAATGGACAAATTACGCTTAGTCTTCATTTGATTGGCATATAGTTCTGGAAACTTCCAACCCACTACAGCACCAAGCGCTACCAAACCATACGACAAACCTAAATCATAAGCAAAATTTAAAAGGGCAATAAACAAAGGGAATCCAATTCCCCAAAACAGTTGCAACCCAATAAATTCATCCACGTTTAATTCCCGACTCAATCCTGAAGTTAGTATTAGTTTCTCCAATTTCTCTACCTTTTCTGGATTTTTAAAGTATTTGACATATTTAAGAAAAATCTGATGTACCAAAGGACGTGCAAAGTTAATTAAAGGAGAGGCCGACTTCACTGGTTCATTACCACTGGCCCAAGATAAAATCTCTTGAGAACGATCTCGTCGGATTAAGGTATGAATAACAAGAAACACCGAAAATCCCGTTAACGCGATTGATAAAATCAAAAGGAGATTTGGATTTAGCATTTTATTTCACTCCATTTCATTTATATAATGAAAAGGTGGAATTTGTGGCTCCTCTCGTCTTATGCAGTCAATCCCCGCGCCGAATGCAATTGCTACGTCAAGCCAATATTCCATTTTCTTCATTTCCCATTTCCATTACCGAGTGTT
>JANWYU010000073.1 GCA_025055135.1 Pseudobdellovibrionaceae bacterium
ATTCCTAAAGAGGTATTTAATGACAACCAATACTCAAATCCCAGTAACGGGCCGTATAAATTTAAATTGCGATACTCTGTTACCTTTAATAAGTTTAAATCAACGTTACCCAACGGCATTTCTTTATAAAAAATTCCGAATTTAATCCTCAAATCGTCAAGATCAGTAATGCGGGTACGGTAAACACCGCAAGCGTCAAAATAAGAAAAAAGAAGATTTTCTCCTTTTTGATTAATGAGTCCTGCAAGCTCTAAGGAACCCAGGAATCCAATTTTCCTTTCATCATTTAAATATCCAATACCCAATCTCCCACTACCAGTAAGAGTAGAAAATATCGTAGTAACCTGAGCTCCTGGTATAGACGCTATTAAGGTATACTGTAGCTCACTAATCAAATAGCTTAACTGTACATACCACCCCCTAAAGGAATCAATGCTGCGTCTAACCTGATAGATAAGCTCTGCCTTTTCAGAGCGATCCCCTGCCAACAATTCAAATTCTTGATGAGTCACCGTAGATGTTTGAAATAAATCTGCAGATGAAGTTACCGAAATACGATATTTACCACCAGGCCATTTTAACGGAATGCTAACCTTATTGGTGTCTAATTTTTTGTCAAACAACCTGACCCACTTGGCTCCTTTTTGATAGACGATCTTAACATGATGCTTTCGACTTTTAGGATCAGGTGTCCAAGATATCTCTCTGATAAAGAGAGAATCCGGTATTTTTAAATCTGGTGCACTAAGTTGTCCTCCCCAGACAGTAACCGTTATAGGTACCATTTCTTCTTCAATACCCCGAATTTGCAGTTGAGAAGAAATGGGAAGAACCTGAATTCGGTAGGACTGCGCCACGGGAAGGGATACTCCAATAACATCGTTATCAGTTTCCGTCTCGAAGACCAATTCTTGAGAGGCATTGTTAAAAATCTTGACATGGAATCGATCGCTTAGAGCCGAATTACGTGACCATTTAATAGTAAGCTCCACCTGCTCCTTGCTGTCGGAGCGAATTATGGCGTTTGAAGTGGGTTCGATTATAGTAACAGGACTAAGAGGAACAATCACTTCCTCTAGTTCAGACCACGGCCCAGGAACGCCCCGATAATCAAAAGCCCTTAAGCGATATAAGTATTTGCCAGGTTTAATCACACCGTGCCAACGAGTGTCCTGCACTGTTTTTTTAAAAACTAATTGAGATTGATCGTGCTGATAAATCTCTATCTCATAAGAACGGGCTCCTTCCACCGCCTCCCAAGTAAGATCAAAGGAACGAGAATAGGTATTTTCCTTCCCCTCAGCCTGAAAGCAAAAAAATATCAAAAACACAACGAAATGTCTCACTTCACCTTCACCCCACGACTGGTTGGAGCTCGTATGGAGCTCATCTCAGGTACATCTATAAAAAACCACTGAGTAGCCACTCCATTACGACCCCAAATATCTAAAGGTAGCACTCGAGCTTGATAAGTTCCTGGCAACAACCCTTTCAATGAAATTTGACCTTTAGATGCTTCAAACCTCTTTGTTTCGCTATCCTTTTTTAGTTCTAAGACGTAACCCTTAATATTCGGAAGGTCCCCCCATAAAATTATTATGTTACCCAATCCATCAGCGGACAAACGATCATTTTTTAAACCCTTTACATTTACAGGTCCCAACAAAGGTAACATATCTAGCTTTATTCTACCCTCTATAGGTGGAGCTAAGTCGAGTTCATTTTTTGCAACCACCCGCAATTTAAATTGGTATTCACCATAGTTTAGAACGTCAAAAAAAATAGATCGATTGTTTTTGGCAAAAGAAAGTGTCTTGCTTTTACCATTTGGTTCCGTGGCCAACAGGTCAAATCGATCGATGTCTTCCTCTCTATTTTCTACTGTCCATGACAAGGGTAACCGATAGGGTAACTTAGGAACCATGAGTTCCTCTTGAAAATTATTCCAATAAAATTTCATCATGGGCTTTTCAGTAACAAAGGGAGGTACCGTTTCAAATATTACTTCATCACTTGGAATGATTTGATTATTCGGATATTTAGCGTATACTTTTAAACTATAGACCTCATTAGGAACCACTGGAATAAAATTATCTGGTTGATTGCCATTGATAATTTGCTGGTGAACTACCTTTCCATTTTTTTTAAGCTCATAAAATAAATTTTTCACAAATGGCGAGTACCCCACAACGAGAGGAATCCCACTTCCCATAACTTTTTGAGAAATGCCTGGTTTGGGCTGAAAGATTTCTGGTTTTTTTAAATGGATTACCTTGAATGAATAGACGGGACTTTTCAACATAGATTGTTTTGAATAAAATTGTAAATATAATTGTCCTTCAGGTAACGATAATAGAAGCCATCCTTTAGGATCCTTCACCCAAAAGGGAGTTTTTCGAAGACGACTGCGAGAATACCCCCAAAAGACCTGTAGATCACTGGGTATAGTGGATTGGGGAGTAGAAAGTAAAACTGGAAAAAACCATTGGTTTTGTTCAGAGACATAGACGCTTGACTTATTCTTTGGCTCAAGGACTTGAAAATTATTATTATAGTTACCTTCATCCTGTGAAACAGTGATTTTGTTCTGACCTGTTTTGTTTAAGGAAATTTCGTTATTTTGTGCTGTCTGCACCACAATCTCTTTAGCATCAGTGGAGGAGGATATTTTCTCAATCGATCCCTCCCATAACTTAAGCTTAATTTTGTTGTGGACAAAGTTAAAGGTAACCATTGTTTCGGGCTCAAGAGCAATTTCAGAACCTCCAACCATGCGAATTTTGGCTGACGATGTTGTATCAGTTCTTATGGAATCACCTTCATGAAATACATCACCGACTTGAGAATTCATCCACACGATGCGACCGGCTGGACGACGAAAAACGGTACTCTGGCTATCAACCAGCTCTGCTACCTTTAATCCAGATGAAGAAACCATTATTTTTGTTTTTTGAGAATACCAAATCTGATTAATTGAAAAAACAAAAACCGACAAAGCAATAGCAATGCCCAATCGCCAACGCCAATTCACAAGAGTACTCCTATTCCCCAGAAATATCGACATAATTAGAGAAATAAAAAACCGACCATCGACTAGATTAATATAAGCAATAACTGTATAAAAATACCGATTGACTTTGCTGAATTTTAATCAAAACTTCGAAAAAATGATACAAAGCTTTGCGGAACTAACTCTGGCCTGCATTTTCTGGGCCTGGGGTTTTATTGCCACTAAACTTTTAGTCTCATCCTTAAGTCCAGGGGAAATTACTCTAGTCCGTTTTTTTCTCAGTTTTGTAATCGCAATAGTAATTATTGCCCCAAACTTTAATAGAAAATACCTATCTTCAAGTTTGTTACCCGGATCACTGCTTGCTGCTACAATAATTGCTCAAATTGAAAGCCTAAAACATACCGAAGCCACCAAAGTTGCTTTTATCACTGGACTTTATGTTTTAGTGGTTCCTTTATTAAACGTTATCATTGGTAACCGCTTCCCATTAACGTTAAATTATATCCTTTCACTTATCTTAGCAATGATTGGAACTATTCTACTTAACATAAACACTCAATTTTCGTGGGGCTGGGGCCTTGGAGAAACCTTGGCCCTTATCTCGTGCTTTGCTGCCGCTGCACACATTGTCGCTATTGAAAGGGTTGTTTCCAATAACCAATCAACAATGCAGTTAAATGCTTGGAGCTTCTTTTGGGTATCTTTGATCGCAGGTATTTGGTTTATTTTTGAAATCCAAAGTAACCCTTCTCAAACAACCTTTTTTTTCACAAGCATAAAAGCCAACTTAGTGCATTTGAAGGATGACTCGGCCCTTCCCACTCATCTAATACGAAATTTAGGACTACTCCTATCCTTAGTCATTTTTTCCACAATCATAGCATTTGCACTACAAATCAGAAATCAAAAGAAACTGCACTCTAACTTGGCTAGCATTATATTTCTTCTTGAATCACCAATGACCCTCTTTCTGGCATGGTTTGTCCTAGGGGAACAATTTAGACCATTACAACTTATCGGTATGTCACTCATCTTTTTTGGGTGTTTACTGAGCCTTAGCATTAGCAAAAGAAACTAACCGGCCTCATCAAAATCCTTCCCCTGTACCCTAGGTACAAAAACCAACAAAACACAATGACCGGATTTATCTATAAACCACCCAGCATCTAAATCCAGGATAGGAGATCTTCTCATTGCGTTGGGAGGTATTAAGCACTTTTCCTTTATTTTGATCTGTTGGTGTTTTGTTTTCACTTCCCCGTGATACCATCATTCCTTGATTCGAAGGTACAGGTGTGGACATAAAATTAGAAGAAACGTAATTTGAATGAAACCTCAATGATGTTAGAGGAGCCCTAAGTAGCCCACTAGTGCTGGGATTCCCATCAGAAGATCTAAATAACTGAAATAAATTTTTTCTATTATGATCACTAATAGAACCAGGTTTTACGGCAAAATCGAGAAAAAAGAACATTCCGGAACCCAACAAGGAAGCTCGATCGGATGTGGACTTCATCTCAAATGGATACCATGAAATTTTTATCCAATCTTTAACTACATCAATAGATCCCTGCCGATTTTTTGTTAACGAGTATGTACAATTTTCATTTAACGTTAAAATATTTTCCCTCCACTTTACAGCTGGAAGATCCTTAAAAAAAAGATCCCATGTACCTTGACTTTGTCTCCGCGTAAGCATTGATTGATAGATCTTTTCGAGAGATGGATACCAACTATCAAATGTACCAAACACTTCGTTACTAAAAATAAAATCATTAAAATTTTTATTTTTTGAATAGGCAACATCTATATTGTTTTTTAAAGTTTCTTTTTTTAAACCTTCATACGTTTGACTATTTCTAACTACGTAAAAGTCTGCTGGATTAAACTCAATTCCAGGGGTACAATAGAGCTTGATATACGATTTCGGAGCTGGAGTGTTTATTGCAGGCGCCGCGGTATAATCAACGTTCCTTATAAAAACACATATGGCAAGAAAAATCGTGTAACTCTTAATCCTATAGTCCTGGCCTTTGCGAAATTCAACCAATTCATTAACCGAAAACTCCACAGCCATAAAGGGATATACGCTTTGATCTTGAATAAAACGGTCAGAATTATCCTGAGTAAGATAAACCGTCTTATAAGTTTCTATTAATTGTTGGTCAGCACCCACAAACTGAGTTACCAAGACAAATGTTATCAAATGAAAAGCCAATAAGCTCATGCGCCAATTGAGCCACGAAACAAATTTAATCTGCATTTTACTTCTCCTTTTTTCTTGTCTCCTTTTTTTTGATTTTCCGCCCTCATAAAATAATATGAGCCCATCATCCTTTGCTGGTTGATATAGGAAATACAACAATTAATGTCGAAAAACATCAAATCTTGTTAGATTTAGAAAAAAAGAAAAACCTATCAAAATATTAATCACCTTCTAATGATAAAGAACATAAGTAATGGTGAAAAACATTAAGTAATGGTGAAAAGCATAAAGATCATCAATCAGGAAATACAAACAAAATAGATCCTTTCTCGATCACTTTAAAATCCTCTATGGCCTTTTTCTTCAAATAGGAATGATCTTGGGAACGTCTTATAAGCCTATTAAGCCCCTCAATATCCTCCTGAATTTTCATCATCTTTGTATCAATAAAGTGATTGTACTTCACTATTTTATACATGTTAACCAGCCACTCCGAAGTGGTGATCCAAACCAAAAAAAATGTGAGACAAAGCAAAATGTAATTTTTCAGAGACATTGTCATGGATATAAATCAACACAAAAATCAATCATGTATATATTACCAATTTAAGAGAACTCGATCATTCTCCCGAAACCCACCGCCTGAATGAATAACCGCAACAGAACCATCTTCTACAAAAAAGCTAATCACTTCAATGGTTCCTTTCACCCTTCCTTCGGTCTTACCGATAAATTTGCCACTTTGAGGATCGTAAACATCCTCTCCAGTATC
>JANWYU010000178.1 GCA_025055135.1 Pseudobdellovibrionaceae bacterium
CCCAGCTTCCACCCCTCACCCACATCCTGGACGAATGGCAGGCCCTGCGCCACGAATGGACCCGCTTCCTGGAGCATTTTCCCGCCAATGCTCACGGCCGCCTGGTGTTTCGCCACCCCGTGGCCGGCCGCCTCACCATCTTACAGACCCTAAAGTTCATGGCTGACCACCTGGAGAGACACAAAGAGCAGATGAAGCGGCTGCTCGGATGAGGGGAAACCAAGGGCTTTGGTATTTTGGATTTCGTGCTTTTTTAAAAAAACCGAATTTTTGCACCATGCAGATACCGGAGCTAGAGCAATGGCTATGGAACATTGCCCAGGTAATTTGCGGACCGGTGTTCGTACTCCGGTGTTAAGACAACACCCTGCCGCTTATAGTCCCGGGATTGAAATGAAAATATCAGGAATCATGGATAGGAAAAATGAAAATGTATTAGCCTTGTGCGCTGACCCTTCGGATGTCACATCCCCCCGAGAGATAATTTTGAAACTGCAATCCCTATCATGGCCCTCCAAAATACAAGTACCCTGAAGGAGGAATTTTTAAGCCTTCTGCGCGAGCTGTTTGAGTTTGACTGCGCGGACTTAGACTTCGGCATCTACCGTATTATGAACTACAAGCGCGCGGTCATTGAACGCTTCATCGCAGAAGACCTACCAAAAACTATCGCCGAGGAACTCCAGCGTGGTGCCTTAGCGGAACAGGGACAGGCGCAGAAAGCGCTGGAGGAAGCACGCCAAAAGGTGCTCAATGCATTGGGCGAAGACGCGCTGGACGCCGATGGCAACCTAAACGAAAAATACCGAGACACGAAAGCAGGGAGGGAGTATCTCGAAGCGTTGGCTAAAGCGCGGGGTGCACGTTCAGCCGAAACACTGGAAACTGCGGTTTACAACCACCTCTACACCTTTTTCAGCCGCTACTGGCAGGATGGCGACTTCATCTCTAAGCGCCGCTACTCTAAGAAAGAACGCTACGCCATCCCTTACAACGGCGAGGAAGTGTATCTGTACTGGGCTAACCATGACCAGTACTACATCAAGACCGGCGAATACTTCACCGACTACTCCTGGAAAGTGATTAACGGCGTAATCAACCGCCTATAACGTCAGCAGGAGAATTTAAGGCAGAAAAATGCAAAAGTTCAAAAACGAGCAAAAAAATGTTAACAATTCATAGAACTCAGAAAAAACTCCCGACGGTTTTTCAGAAGTACTTTTCAATTTGATTCAAAAAATAAAGAAATGTAAGCAATAATCTCTACGTAGAAAATGAAATATTTTAAGTTAAAGCAACTTAATTTTTCTTTGCATAAAAATGTTTTACTTTACTTTACTTTACTTTACTTTACTTAGTCGGAAAATAAAGTGAAACTAATTGCAAAACCCAGAAAAGCCCAATCTATAAATCTCATAGGAAACCTATTTGAAAGATTTAAGGTTCATTATTTGAGTTAGAACATAAAATGTAATCTTGAAAAGGTATAATTATGGAAAAAACAAAAAATACAATTTTTCCAGTAGTATTAAAAGAGTCAGAAACACTTTATCGATCCAAAATTTCAATTGGTTACATTAGGACTTGTGCATGTCCTCCAAATCATTTAAATTGTTTAACTGCGAAGGAATGGATTAAATGCCAATTGGGTGTTTGGCAATTTAATTATGAAAGCCGAGATATCCGAGATAAAAGTATACATCCAGCCACTTTCCCGATATCGTTATCAAAAAGAATAATAAGTCTATTTACTCATGAGGGAGAGCTCGTTCTTGATCCATTTGTGGGAAGTGGGACTACACTAATTGCAGCTCGTGATTTAAATCGAAATGCAATAGGATTTGATCTCCAGGAAAAATATGTTCTCCTCTCAGGAAACCGTTTAGCTTCTGTTAACAGCAATTTATTCAATAAATCGCAACAGATAGCGATCCATGATGATGCTCTTAACATTCCTTTTTATTTGAATCCTGAAACAGTAAGTTTAATTTGGACCTCCCCTCCTTATGCTAATTTGCTGAACAGAAGGCGATTAAACAAATCCAGACGGTACAGACACAACGACCAATTTGGAAAAATTGAACAATATTCGCAAGATTCAAGAGATTTAGGTACTATGTCCCTTGAAGAGTACACAGTAGCTATGGGTGATATTTTTGAAAACTTATTGCCTTTATTAAAGCCAAAGGCCCACTGCGTTATTAATGTCCCCGACATATGGTGGGAGGATCGGCGCATTACAATTCATGTTTCCCTCATTGAGGAGTTACGAAGGAGAGGTTACGAGCTTAGGAATATTATTATTTGGGATAGAACCAATATCGTTAATCAAATAGGGATTTTTGGCTGGCCAAAAAATTACATAACCATGGGAACCACTTTTGAATATTTGTTAGATTTTTGGAAACCATAAAAATGAAACTTTATACTAAATCAGAATTAGTTGAAGAAATACGTAAAATAGCACAAAGAGGTTGGCACCGGAGTATAAAAAATACGATAAACACACGAAATGATGGTGCTGTGGGTAACACACTTGAATTTTTGCTTGGTTTAGATGAAAATAATCTTCCTTTGCCTAATACTCAAGAATGGGAACTAAAGGGGCAAAGGGAACATACTAATTCCCTTATTACATTAAAACATATAGAACCATCTCCCCAGGCTGCCAAGATTGTTTCTTCATTATTGATACCACTTTATGGTTGGGAACATAAAGAAGCTGGAAAAAAGTATCCTCCCGATGAGAAAAGTTTCCGTTCGACAACCAGTGCCACAACTTTTACAAAAAGAGGTTTTCGTTTGATTCTAGATAGAAAGGAGGGAAAACTACGTTTTGTTTTTGACGCATCTAAAGTGGATGAAAGTGACCCTACAATAAAAAGGTGGTTAGAATCCGTAAAGGATCGAGTTGGACTCGGCCCACTCAATCCAGAACCATATTGGGGTTTAAAAGATTTGGAATACCACATAGGCTCTAAAGTAAAAAATTGTTTCTACGTAATTGCTGCTTCAAAAATTGAGGATAATCATGAATTTTTTAAATACAAACGCCTGATAATTCTCTCCGATTTTTCGTTTGATGGATTATTAAAATGTATTGAAGAAGGAGTTGTGTTGGTTGACTTTGATGCGCGTACTGGTCATAATCATGGTACAAAATTCAGAATACGCCAGGATCATTGGAACAAATTATACAAAAAAGTTGAAAAGATTGACTTAATGGAATAAGGAAATGATTTTATTAATTAACTAGGAATAAAATTGTATTAAAGCTAAAGTGCAGTCTTTAGGCTTCTAGTATCTCTAGTAAGGTTTAAATCTCTTGGTCATTTTTCCGGTTGTTAAAATAAAATCTATCTTATTCATCGTTGAATCAAACTGTTTTTTATTTTAACTTAAAAACTTTAATTATAACTATAGTTTTTAGTCGCTAATATTTCAATCTCAATTATACTTAAGTCCTCACTCTTTCACTACTTTAACCTTTCCTCCTACCTCCTGGCGGACGAATTGGAGGAGCTTGGCTGTGGGTTTAATTTTTTCGCGGCGCACCAGTATCAGGCGCCCCAGTTCCGCATCGCTGAGCACCCATTCCAACGTGGTGCTCCCCGGTTCCATGAGT
>JANWYU010000179.1 GCA_025055135.1 Pseudobdellovibrionaceae bacterium
CAAATCATAAAAAATATCGGGCATATAAAAACGAAATCCTAAGTCCTCCAGTTCCACTTTAATGTTCGATAGACCCAGCCGACCCGCCAATGGGGCATATATTTCCAATGTCTCGAGTGCAATACTAGCCTGTTTTTCGTAAGGCATGTGATGCAGGGTGCGCATATTATGCAGACGATCTGCCAATTTCACCAAAATGACTCGCACATCTTTGCCCATAGCCACAATCATTTTGCGGATATTCTCCCCCTGCTGCTGCAAAGAAGACTTAAAATTTAATTTGGAAATCTTAGTAACACCGTCGACCAAATGAGCAATGGTATCGCCAAATTCCCGTTGAATGTCGGCAAGGGTTATAGACGTATCCTCCACCGTATCATGCAACAAACCTGTGATAATAGTATCCACGTCCAGCTTGAGATCAGCCAAAATTCCAGCAACCGACAAGGGATGAGAAATGTAGGGTTCCCCACTGCGCCGAATCTGCCCTGCATGGGCCTTTTCAGAAAACTCGTATGCCTGCTGGATCCGATTTAAGGGAGCGTCCGGATAATATCCTCGAACCTTTTCTAAAAGGTCGTCTATGCTCTTTAGGGGAGCGTTTGGTAAAAGCTCAGCACTGGTAAATTCGGTCATTTAATTTTAAATCGTACTGATCTAACAAATAATAATATCGTCCTAAGTCCTGGCCCCGCCCCCACCACATTAATTGATTAATTTAACGATTTAGATCACGAGCAATCTGCTCCTCCGGAGTACCTAAACTTTTGTTGTATTCAATATACACGTTTCCTGCAGCAATTTCCCGCAAGGCCTGGACAACAAATTTATTATTCCGAGCAGGTACCGTAGCCTCTGCTCCCTTCATCAATTGCTTAGCTCGTTTGGACACAGCCAAAACAAGAGCAAACCGATTAGGAACCTTATCAATGCAATCTTCCACTGTAACCCGTGCCATTAAAAAGCCTCCTAAAAACCTTCAAGCTACTTAGGACTGATCCAAGAATCAATAATTTTTTTAAATTCCTGGTAGGATCCCTCCAGTTGATCGTTCACAATTTGAGCGTCGAAACGGGATGCCTGTTCTATTTCATAGCGGGCATTATCTAAACGTAACGTCAAATCCTGGGGGGGACGAGCCGGATCACGGGCTAAAATCCGCCGACGCAGTTCCTCAAGATTCGGAGGTAGAATAAACAGGGTTTTCAATCCATCAGACATCTGTTCCCGAAAGGCTTGGGCTCCCTTCACATCAAGATCGATAATGACCGTTTTACCCTTTCGCCACGCCTCTTCGATAAAAGAACGGGGAGTGCCATATAGGTTACCATGTACCTGTTGCCATTCAACAAAAAAACCTTCAGTGATTTTTCTCTCAAATTCCTTGCGATCAACAAAAAAATAAGGCCTACCCTGACTTTCCCCAGCTCGGGGACTCCGGGTAGTAAAGGTCGGAATATCGACAAAGCGATCATCCTCCGCACACAAGCGATCAACAAAACTACTTTTACCCACCCCAGAAGGGCCAGATACCACAATAATTTTTACGCTCATCATTGAATGTTTTGTATTTGTTCTTTCATATTTTCCACTACATTTTTACTTTGCACAACCATCTTCGTAATTTGAGCATCCATGCTTTTGGAACCAACGGTGTTCCACTCCCTAAGAAGTTCCTGAGTGTAAAAATCAAGCTTTTTACCAATGGGCTCAGTATCATTTTGAATCCATTCATTCATGTGCCGAAGGTGTTCTTTAATACGAGAGATCTCTTCCTCAATAGAAACACGATCAACCAGATAGGCCCACTCCTCCATTAATCGTTCCTCAGAAAGGGCTAAACCCTTTTGTCCCAAAATTTGGTGAATTTTTTGACGTAACCGCAAGGCAGGCTGGTCAACAGAAAAATGTACCTTGAAGTGCGCCTCAACTTCTTCCACCAATTTTTTTAGAACACTAAGGTAACCCTCCAGCAATAACCGTAATCGTCGCCCCTCCCGTCGGCGCTCTTTTTGACATAAAGCAAGGACTTTTTGGATTGATTTTAAAAATAACTTTTTTTGTGACGCTTTTAATTGTTGTAGCCGAAATTCTATAACACCCGGAAGACGCAGAAAGTCAGGAACATTGTAGGTAACACCCTCCCTAGAAGCGCCAAGATCCATACTGATTTTCTTTGAAAGTCTCAGGTAAAATTTTAGCATGTCATAATTCACAACAGCTGCCCCTCCAACACTGGCCTGTTGGGAATAGGCCTTAATAGTTACCTCAATTTGCCCTCGGTAAAAATAATTTCTCACCAAGGCTCGCACCTCGGGCTCCAAAGAGGCAAGAAATGTAGGAACAGTTACTTTAATATCCAAGAAGCGGCTATTAACTGATCGTACTGAAACCTCAAAGAGATCTTGCTTCACATGAAACAACTGAGAAGCAAAACCCGTCATACTCTCCATGGTTTGATTATTGGGTCAGAACAACCTGGGGTCAATAACACTACCGTTTATCGACTATTAAGCGCTATTTTTGATGAGGGTCGTCTAGACCAATTTGTTGCAACACCTCCCCCCAAAACGATATGAGAAATCCCGGATTTTCAGGATCCCGACTTACCATTTGTGCCATAATAAAAGCACTAAGTGTTACCACTATGGTGAGTAACAATATGTATTCAACGATGGCCTGCCCCCGAACGGCCCTTGCTCTAAACCACATACGCATACTGTTGATGACTATGCGTCTTTATCAAATAGGTGAGCTCTCGTTGTAAGCCCTCACTTAGTTGTTGGGTATCTACTTCAGCTGAATAAGCATGAGTTAGAATCAACTTGTCCGCCCCAAAGGTTCGGGAAACAAATGGTAACTCTAGGTCGTTGGAAATCTCCTCCCTATGGTCAAGCAATTTTTCCCGATAAATGGCCACATCCGGATACAACAACACCACAAAATACCAAGTTCCATCATATTGTTTCAGTATTTTCTCTACCTCCTTCTGTAAGAAAAAATACACTTTGAGGGCCAAGGATTCCTGAGACTGATTGAAGTAAATACGCAAAGGTCCATCAAAAACGGCACAGTTTAACGCAGGGTGATAAAAGTGAGTTTTTACCAATTCTTGGATATTCAATGACATACCCCCTCCTTGTGGTTTGTCTTCACAGTACCATTAAGACCCCTGATTGGGCATCTATGGCTAATCCATTCTCGTCTTTAGGCTAGGATGAAAAAGTTGGAGTTGTCCATTACAAAATTTAAGATTTTGACAGAAAATTTAACGCCTAGCGTTGTCACCAAGGGGAGGTGATGGGATCGTAAAATTGAATTGAAAAGAAAACAAAACCTATCGAACACTCAAATTCTTAAGTCCGCAAAAGCCCGTTAAGCGTGCCGATCATATGTCTTTTTAGTCATTTTAGTCATTGTCTCCCTGATGAGTCGGCGGATAGACAAGAGAGAGACTGACAAACAGATCCACCTTAATAAGACGAACCAAACGCCTCAAGGAAACCCCAAACTGACAGATAATCTCCGTCTCTTTTTCCGATTGGTGGAGGACCGATGGGGAAGCAGAACCCCCATCACACCTAAGTTGCCCAAAATCTCCCTGAATTCCCATCAAACGAGGGTATTGTTCCCCCGCCCTTTCCCATAAGCCCTGAAGCTTACCCACTTCCTCTCCCAAGTCTTTGACCAGATTACTGTGACCACGATCACTTAACCAATGCAGCAGACCCTTGTGTTTTTGAAGCGGTCTTGAAGCAATCGACTCCTCCCCTTCCGATCTTGCTCCAACCAAAACATAAAAGGCTGTTTCCAAAAGGCCTTGCCAAGCCACCCACCCAAGATCAGAGTAATGCAGAAACCGTCTCCCCTCACAAACCTCTCGATTTTTCCGACAAAAATTAGAGTTACCATAAAATACATCCCAATATTTTTCCCGATGGGATTCCAAGGCCAATAGCCAATGGGCCCAATCCCTCAGAAGATCCTCCTCCTTACCTTTAAAAATCCAATCAAGTTGATAGTTTTCGCCCAACCAAACCAACCGCACCCCTTCCACTTGCTTTAAGAAATCCTGCAGAACGATGCGAGCCCACTGTCGACGGGCCCGGCGTTTTTCTTGAGATGACAAGGTCAACCATCGCTCCAAATCAGGAGAAAGACGACGCCGACAAAAAGTTCCGTCCCCTTGATAAAACAAAAGATAATCTAAAGCCAAAAGCCCCTTTTGCGTTGCGAGAAATTCCTTGGGTAACTCCCCCGTAAAAAAGTAACGTGCCATGTCCTGATCAATACCACACTGGTTCAAGTAGGGATAACTCCAGGTTTCCTGAAGAAAAGCCCCATTATTTTCTAAAATGGCTCCCGTAGGCAGACTAACAATGTTAAAGTAATTTTTTATGATGCGAGAGAATTTTAATCGTAAAAGATCCCCATCAGAAGGGGAAAATGTCTCTAACAAAAGCAACACATCTCTTGTTTCATTCATCAATGCATTTAGCCGAGGGACATAAAAATGTTTCACAAAATGGTAGCGCAACTGTCGCAAGTTGAATGAACCCTCCTGCAAAGCCCTTTCATCGCCCTTCGAGCCCCTCCCCGATGGATCCGTTTGTTTAGGGGAGCGTTCCATAGAGGGCCGCACACCAGAGGGCTCACAGGCGTAAAGTAACAATCCAAAAATAAGTAACAGGGATAACAACAAAGAGCGCAATTTAGGAAAAAAAACAAAAAAGCTTATAGGAAATTTTTTGATCATTTTCATAAACTTCTCACTTAGCCAACCTTCTTCCAAAAGAAAACGATTTCTCGTAAATAATAACCAGATGAAAAACCCTTGAGCCTTAACGTGCGCAATTAGGAGGCCTTGAAATTGTTCTTACTATCTCATCATGAGTTCTGATATGGAATGGTCCAGCATGCTTAAAGAAATCCTAACCCCCTTTGACGAGCCCCATTCTCGTCTTTATATCACGAACCTTATTAGCACCTTTATCCTAGTCCAAGTATGGTTTTGGTTACGCTGCTGCAGGCATCAACGTCAGGAAAAAAATCGGGTCATATCAACAAAAAAATGGATAAAAATGATGTCCCTCATTTTTTTTAACAAAAAATATTGGTTCTGTCGCTCTTCACTGATTGATTTTGGGTTGTTTATTTTCAACGGATTTTTGAAAGCTTTGTTACTGGGTTTTTTTCTGCAACTATCATTTTTTATTGCTCGCCTCTTGATTCATTTGGGGGACGATGTGCAAACTTTTTTTGATTTTGAATTACACGTGAGCACCTCCCAAACAAACATTTTTTTGTTTACCCTTTTTGCGTTTATTATGGATGATTTTTTACGATTCTTTCAACATTACTTGTCACACAGAATTCCTTTGCTATGGCAACTACATCGCGTTCATCATACAGCAACTGTTCTTACTCCATTCACACTTTATCGCACTCATCCTGTGGAATCCTTACTTAATTCCACCCGCAACGCCTTATCCTTGGGAGTGAGTACCGGACTTTTTGTTCTCATCTTTGATTCACCATTAACCCTTTGGACCTTGGCTGGGGTGAATGCCTTCGGCTATCTTTTTAATTTTTTGGGAGCCAACTTAAGACACAGTCAGATTCCTCTAAGTTTTGGACGCTGGGAGCATTTTTTCATCAGCCCAAGACAACACCAGATCCATCACGGAATGAGTCCAGAATGTTACCAAAAAAATTTTGGTGTTACCTTAGCCATCTGGGACTACCTACTAGGCTCATTAACGCTATCTTCTGCCGTTTCGAAAAAATTACAATTTGGTCTTAATGAAATGAATGGACAATCCCATTAAATACCAGTTAGGCATCAATTGATGCACTGCTTTTGGACTATGCAATCTAACGGCCTTTAGCAAAAATAGAGCTACTCAAATCAAAACAAGGAGGTTTTATGAAATTACTAATAGTAACAACGTTTCTCGTTGCCTTTTCGCTGGTAGCTCAGGCTAACCCTACAAACATGGCACCATTAACTCCAGCAGCAGTTTGCTTAAAGCTTGCTGAAGCGGCAAAAAATAAGCGTTTTGAGGAGTTCCTCAGCTACACAGTTAATTATGAACGCCACAGTGAAAAGAAAAAAAGGAAAGATGGTGCCGCTCGCTTTGAGAATATGCATAAAAACTATTTTGATCGACTGAAAAATCTGACTTGTGGGGCTGAGCATATTGCAGAATCAAACGCCTTTGTTGAGGCAGAAACTGATGGAAGGAAACGATTCATTCCTTTCGTTCAAGAGAAGGGACAGTGGAAATTTGATGCCAAAACTTATATTAGCTTTTATAAGTATGCCGCCGGTAAAAAAGAGCATCCTAGAGGAGGGATGAATCATTAAAGGTTCCGATTGGACCCCTCTCAGTGGGCGGGAACATCCCCGCTTTTCTATGATACGCACCTTTTATCGTCTTCCGGTAGCCTCTCCGGAAGACGATTTTCATTTGGCTATTGCTGGAATCCCTTTTGATGGCGGCTTGTCCTATCGGCCCGGAGCGCGCTTTGGCCCAGCCGCCATTCGGGATATTTCCAGTCTGGCCCGCTCCTTTCATCCTCAACATCAGTTAAATGTTTTTAAAAAAATCAAATGTGCCGACATTGGGGACTTCTCCATTGATCCATTGGACTTACTGAAAACGACCGAAAAAATCGAAAATCAGGCCTTGAACATCCTCCAGAAAGGGAAACTGCTTTTTAGTTTTGGAGGGGATCATTCTGTTACCCTGCCTCTGTTGCGAGCCCATCGAAGGTATTGGGGAACCCCACTGGGCTTGATTCACTTTGATGCCCATTTTGATACCTATCCGGCCGCTTGGGGGCATGACTTTCACCACGGATCCTTTCTGAGACATGCCTTAGAGGAAGGACTGGTTGATACTCAAAAAATCATTCAAATTTGCATTCGAGGTTCCTTAGCTGGGGCTGATGACCAAGAGCTTGCTCAAAAATATGCCATTCAGACAATATCGTGTCAGACTGTGAAAATAGAGGGTTTGGAGCAAACGGTAAAAAGCTTAAAACCCATCAGTGGGCCCTGTTACCTTACTTTTGATAT
>JANWYU010000209.1 GCA_025055135.1 Pseudobdellovibrionaceae bacterium
CATTGCCCCGGTTCTTATCCGTAGACGAAGCTCTTTTGTGTTACCGATTCGCACAAAATCAGTGGGAAATAGATCCCCAAAATGTAAAATACCAACAAACCTTTTATCTCTTTTTATTACTTTATGGACTTGGATTACGCATTTCAGAGGCTATAGAAGTAACATGGTCGCAATATCATCCCACTCAAAAATATATTGAAATCATACGAAAGGGCGGAAAAATCAGAAGAATACCTATCCCAGAATTTATAGATCAACACCTACGAAAGATCCAATACCCCAATAAGTCGTGCCATATTGTACCAGGACCGATAAGCGCCAGTAAAGGTTACCAGCTAATGCGGGAGCTGGGTCAACAAGTAGGACTGAACAAGACCTTAAACCCTCACTCTTTGCGCCACTCGTTTGCCACCCACTTATTGAATGACGGGGTTAGCCTGCGCTCCATTCAAGAACTTCTGGGACACAGTTCTCTTGCGGCTACCCAACGCTACCTCCACTTAAATACTGCCGAGCTCTCTCGTGTTCTTGACCAAAAACACCCACTGTGCCTAAAAAACGAGCAACAAACCGACTGAGTCATTACTTGCATTCGTTCCAATTTGCGCTATCAAAAAGATAATCCCTGTTTTAATTTTATTATCTGTAGCGAAAGGTCTTTTTTATGAAAAAACATCGCGTAAAAGTGTATCCCTCTAAAGAACCTCTACCAAAAGAAGAACAATTGGCTTGGAAAATTGCCCAAGTGGCATCAGATCCTGCCAGTATTGACCCCAATGTTACCGAGATGGTAATTAACCGCATCATTGACAATGCGGCGGTAGCTATTGCCGCTATTAATCGAGAACCAGTAAAAACTGCTCGAGCTATGGCCATGGCCCATCCCCGAACTCAAGGGGCTACCCTTTTTGGTCTGCCCAGTCATCAGCGCTTTGACTGTGAATGGGCCGCATGGGCAAATGGAACTGCAGTGCGGGAGCTCGACTTTCATGATACCTTTTTAGCGGCAGATTACTCACACCCCGCTGACAATATTCCCCCTATTTTAGCGGTAGCCCAGCAAAAAAACCGATGCGGAAGGGATTTGCTGCGTGGCTTGGTAACTGCTTACGAAATTCACGTAAATTTGGTGAAGGGAATTTGCCTGCACAAACACAAAAAAGATCATATTGCCCACTTAGCTCCGGCAACCGCGGCTGGCATTGGTGCCCTCCTTGAGTTACCCACTGATGTGATTTATCAAGGAGTACAACAGGCCGTCCATGTAGCCTTTACCACCCGCCAAAGCCGCAAAGGAGAAATTTCATCTTGGAAGGCATTTGCTCCAGCTCATGCCGGCAAATTAGCTATTGAAGCCATGGATCGATGTATGCGAGGAGAAAAATCTCCTTCCCCTATTTACGAAGGAGAGGACAGTGTGATTGCTTGGATGTTAGATGGCCCTGAAGGCGTTTACGAAGTTCCCTTACCAGAGAGAGGAGAGCCGAAAAAAGCCATTTTAGAAACCTATACCAAGGAACACTCTGCCGAATATCAATCTCAAGCGTTGATTGATTTGGCTTTCCGCATGCGGGAAAAAATTACTGATTGGCAGGCCATTTCCGAAATTGTTATCTACACCTCCCATCACACACACTATGTGATTGGAACTGGAAGTGGAGATCCTCAAAAATTTGATCCGAATGCCTCTCGGGAAACCTTAGATCATTCCATCATGTACATTTTTGCTGTGGCATTGGAGGATGGACGTTGGCATCACATCGATTCCTACACACCCCAACGGGCCCATCGTCCTTCCACTGTGGAGCTTTGGCGCAAAATCCGAACGGTGGAGGATCCGGAATGGACCAAGCGTTACCATGATCCCGATCCCAATAAAAAACAGTTTGGAGGCCGGGTAGAGATTATTTTTAAAGACGGACGAAAGTTGGTTGATGAGTTAGGAGTCGCAAATGCCCATCCAGCTGGGGCTCGTCCTTTTGGTCGCAAAGAATATATCCAAAAATTTGATACATTAACGGCCAACCTAATTTCTTACGAAGAACGTCAGCGCTTTTTGTCGTTAGTGCAAAAATTGCCCGAGCTAACCAGTGAGCAACTAAAACAGCTTAATGTGGTTGTCGATCGAGCCAAATTAGAATTTAACCAACGTGAAGGCATTTTCTAATGTTACTCAATCATTTTAACCCTGCCCAAAAGAGGATCGCCCTAAGGGAAGCCCTAAAATCAGGAAGATTGTTGCAATTCCCTGGAGCAATTTCTCCTCTAACAGCCATGGAAATCACCCGACAAGGATTTGATGGAATCTACGTTTCCGGATCAGTTTTGTCCAATGATTTGGGTTACCCAGATATTGGGCTTACCACCTTGTCGGAGATCGCTCAGAGAGGACGTCAAATTGCACGGGTAACACCGTTACCATCTATCATTGATGCCGATACGGGGTTTGGAGAACCCCTGAATACGGCACGAACCATCCAAGAATTGATCGAAAGTGGGATAGCTGGATGTCATTTAGAAGATCAGGTTCAGCCCAAACGATGTGGTCATCTTGATGGCAAATCTTTGGTGAGTGTGTCAGAAATGGTAAAAAAAATAAAAGCTGCTGATTTGGCCCGGAAAATCGATCCTCATTTTGTGATCATTGCCCGAACAGATGCTAGGGCTACTGAAGGTCTTGAAGGCGCCATTGAAAGGGCAAAGGCTTACGTGGATGCGGGGGCGGATGTGATTTTCCCTGAAGCTTTAGGAAACGAAAGAGAATTTGAGGCCTTTCGTAAGGCACTTTCCGTTC
The DNA here is from genome assembly GCA_025055135.1 of Pseudobdellovibrionaceae bacterium. GTDB lineage: Bacteria > Bdellovibrionota > Bdellovibrionia > Bdellovibrionales > Bdellovibrionaceae > JANWYU01. The sequence continues at coordinate 2,795 of JANWYU010000209.1, forward strand.
CGCTCTTAGCCAATATGACGGAGTTTGGAAAAAGTCCGCTGTTAAGCTATCGAGAACTGCAGCAACTGGGATATAATATTGTTATTTACCCGGTTACCTTACTGCGACTAAGTATGGGGGTTATTCGGCGGGGACTTATGGAGATCAAATCCAAGGGGCATCAAAGAGATCTTGTTTCTCAAATGCAAACCCGTCAAGAGCTGTACGAATTAACAAGCTATGAAACCTATAATCAATGGGATCAAAGCATTTTTAATTTTACGGTAACAACGACAAAGAAAGAGGAATAGAGGGAAAATAAACAAAGTAAAAAGAGAAACAAAAAAGTTAAACAAGGAAGCAAAGAAACATAGACAAAAAAGATAAGATAGGAGCAGTGGGTCATGGATCAAAAAGTGATAAATCCGGAATACACCCCGGAACCTGATAAAATGAATGTCAAAAAAGGCTTGGAAGGGGCAGTAGTTGACACAACTTCGATCTCCAAAGTAACTCCAGAGACCAATTCTCTCATTTACCGGGGTTATCGGGTTCAAGATTTGGCCGACCATTGTCGTTTTGAAGAGGTGGCGTATTTACTGTTAAAAGGCAAGTTACCCAACAGCCAAGAACTTGCGGCGTTTGAACAGCAAGAGCGGTCTTATCGATCCCTATCTCCCGCTACAAAGCAAGTAATGAGTCTCCTGCCCTCCTATAGTCATCCCATGGATGCCTTACGTACCGGAGTGAGCTTTTTAGGCACGGAAGATGAGCGGATTTGGGATCGCTCAAGTAACCTTGATAAGGCCATCAGGTTATTGGCAAAAATCCCCACTCTAATCGCCTTTGATTACCGTACTAAAAAGAAGTTACCCATTATTGAACCTAACCCTCAGTTACCAATTGCTGAAAACTTCTTTTGGATGTGTTTCGGTAAGGTGCCTACCCCAGAGGTAACAAAAGCTTTTGATGCCTCTTTAACCCTCTATGCCGAGCACAGTTTCAATGCCTCTACTTTTGCTGCACGAGTGATTACCTCAACTGAATCTGATCTTTACTCGGCAACCACTGGAGCTATTGGAGCCTTAAAAGGTCCGTTACATGGGGGTGCAAATGAAGCCGTCATGCACATGATGCTGGAAATTGGTGCACCAGAGAGGGCCGAAAATTGGATTCGTCAAGCCTTAGCTCAAAAAAGAAAAATTATGGGTTTTGGCCATCGTGTATATAAGTTTGGAGATAGTCGAGTGCCCACCATGAAAAAATATGCCCTCAAAATGGCAGAAATTACGGGCCAAACGAAATGGATGAAAATCTACGATATTTTAGAGCGGGTAATGGTTGAAACGAAGAAAATTTATCCTAACCTAGACTTCCCTGCTGGTCCGGCTTACTACATGATGGGTTTTGACATCCCCTATTTCACACCAATTTTTGTCATGGCCCGAACAACAGGCTGGTCAGCACACATTATGGAGCAGGCGGCAAATAATCGTATTATCCGTCCCCTCTCTGAATACATTGGTGAAGCAGAAAGACCCGTAATCCCAATCAAGGAACGTTAAGGGTTCACCCCCTGGTGCTACATGTTTATTTAAGGAATTGCGGTGAGGCTAGGGCCTAGAATAAAAAACCGTTGGTTAATTTTCTTAAAGTTGTCGGAGAAGGGTCCCGTAATCCCATCGGGGCCGGTTGCCGACGAGGCAAAGCGAGCGGGGATGCGGTGCCCATTTGGTAAAAATCGAGTCAAATCAACATCAGAAAGTGCTTGATCTCCGTCTGCTTTTAATCCCTCGTCTGGTTTACCACCCAGTCCTCCTCCTGCCACTCCCCCCTCATTAGCGGATTTTCTACCCGCTAAACGATTAAAGAATTGGGCAAGACCCCCACCTGATTTCACTAACGACGAGAGGAAATTTGATTCTTTTTTGGTCCCAGGATCTTTGCCCCCCGCCTTCCCTTTACCTTTGTTACCCGAGGAATCCCCCATATTTCCAGACAGTGTAGAACCACCAAAAAAACCGACACCGCCACCACCCCCTCCCACAGAAGGCGTGTTGTTTTGGCCTGTTCGGGCGGAACCAGGATCATATTCGGAGTCCCCCCCAAAAGCGCCAACCCCTAAATGCTGATTTAAAAGTTGAGAGGAGGACCCTCCTCCCCCTAGGCTACTTGGAGTCCCATCTGCTGTTAAAGAACCACCTTGAGTGGGTTTTTGGCCAATTTGGTGTAGTTGAGAACAACGAGGATCCAAGGAATTGGCTCGACAAATACAAACGATGTTACTTTGCGCTTCCTTGGGATCTTGGCAAGAACCTGAAGAGGGTAACATTCCTCGAAAAATCTCACACCCCGGTTGGTTAAAATCAGCGCGACACTGATCAAATGTTTTTAGGGTTTTTCCTTGTGAAGAAATCTGCATAGCACACTGACCCGCACTATTCATGGCCTGATTGATTTTATTTAAATTGTTGGAAATTTCAGCCACATGGGTCCGCCCTTTTTGACAGGTAGCGCGTGCCGATTGCACCCGTTGCTGGTAACTAGACAAGGCCTCCTGAAATTGATTGATTTCAGATCTCAACGATCTGCTGCTACTCCTACCGCCCCATGACGGAGGAAGTGAACCACTATTGGCTAACCTTTGAAGGTTACTTAGTTCATCATTGGCCCGAGCGCATGACTGAGAGCAATTTTGATAGGACTGAACACAGGTTGTCCGAGCTGCCGCCAAAGCTGATTGCGCCGCCGATGCCTTTTGGTAAAGCCCACTACAGGGATCAACTCCACTGTTCACAATTTGTTGACTGGCCTGATCTACGATCATGGTCAGAGTCGACCAAAAACCATCTGGCACTTTGGAGCAGGTTGGTTCAACCGTTTGAGCATCTGCCTCACACTGAAACACAGCAGGCTCAAGTTCGTCTATGGTTCGGGAGCTAGTACTAGCCATAGTCCCCCCATCCCTTTGGGATTGCCCCCCAGAAGCAGAGGAATTATCACATTTTGAAACCAACTGATTGCAACTGGAGTAGTTACTTAAGTAAGGAAAAAATAAAAGATCGACCCCACTTTGCTCACAAAAATTAGGAGAATTTAAAAAATTTGAACAAACGTTATTGCAGTAATCCCTGATCAATGATTCACAAATGATTCTTCCCTCAGAATCCAAATTGGGATTTGCATTTCCTCCAAAT
>JANWYU010000211.1 GCA_025055135.1 Pseudobdellovibrionaceae bacterium
GTTCTGTTATTGAGAGGCCCATAGGTGCTGTTGGTAAGAGAGGAAATAGCTTGACGAACAGTGGGAATGAACCCGTAGCTCAGCTGATCTCCCCGTAAAAACTTTACCACATCCTGGGGCTTAGCTCTTAATACTTTATTAAATTTATCTTGATTAAAATTTAAGGTTCCGTTGCGATTAAATTCGATTCCTAACTCGGATAAACGCTGAATGGAGCTCTGAGTTAGGGTTTGAGGCTGTAAAATGGCTTGTCGCAATCGGTTTTCGGTGGAGCGAATGAGACTATCACCCCCAAATGGGCCTAGCCGCTCTCTTCCCGATTTATCTTTTTGTAATTTGGCTTGGTTCTGGATCCAGGAAAGAGCTTCGTTGTAAGCATCAACGAACTCTTTCATTTTGTTACCAATTACTTCAAAATCTTCCTTAATTTTTATGACAATAGGGTTACCAGGTGCCGCTTGTTTTAATTCTAAGGTAACCCCTGGAATTAGGTCGGTAACTTCGTTATGTTGTAATTCAAATTCCAGTCCGTCTAACTTTATTTTGGCATTTTGTCCTGGGACCTCTTGATGGAAAAAAAGATCCTCTTCTCCATCGATTAAATACACTTGAGGAAATTCAACATGTTGGTCTTTTCCAGTTTGTGTACCAGAAATAATCAAACTATATTTTTCCCTGGAACTTTGGTTGTCTTCTACTACTTGGGCAAAAAGCCCTATATTAGCGCGATTGATGGCTTGCGCGATACCCTCAAGGGTGGATTCATTCCGACTAATGTAAATCGTTTTCGTACCATCGTTGGTTTTAAACCGAAGGTAACCTGCCCCTGCCAGCGTGGAATCTTTATCAGGAAAAGAATTGGTTTTAACTCCAGGTTTTTTCGCCAGTTGCAGTACTTCAATTTGCCACTGGCCGGGACTTGCCTTTTCGGGATCAGCAACTCCGGTAACGATTTTTTCGTCACCTGTATGAAACTTGGTGTTTTTGAACCCTCTTATATGAACTAAATCCTCCACCGATTTGGGTATTTTATTAATCTTTTCTGTTAACTCGTTAAGTAATTTCAGCTTCTCTTCGTCTTTGGCTTTTTTTTGTTCCATCTGTTTAATGGGAATGCGTTCCGCTTCAATGAGTTGATCGACTAAATTAGGTGGTAACCCTGATGCCATTCCCATTACGCGAAAGCCCATAAATTAATTGTGACACAAAAGAAAAAAAAGTGTGTGTCAATCAATTGGCATCTGGGCCTTCAGTCTTAGTCACGCGGTTTTTTTGATGAGCTGTCCTTTATGGGGAATGGGTTGATCAAGAAGACTGGCGAGCTCTGGTTCATCCAGGATTTTGATGATATTCCCTAATGAGTCCTTTAGGTGGACAATTGCCGGCAGGGGTGGACTTTGTACAATATGGATGGACCAGTGATGTTCGAGCACTGGGGGTAGTTTTTTCAGCCGTTCAATAGCTTCGTGAAATTCATCAATGTTATTAAATTTTTGTTTTTGTTTCTGAGAAAAGGGCATCTGTCCGTTGGCATCCCGATCTGTGGTGCTATCCGTTTTGAGTTGTTGGGATTTATTGATTTTTGATTGGTAAAGGAAGGCTAAAGGTGACACTTTAAAAATATTTTTAATATCCATCAAAAAAGACTTCGGATGATTTCAAAATAATTTGAGGTTGCGAAATAAAAGAAGTGTGGGCTAAAGTCCTTGTAGGTTAGTACTAACGTCAGTGAATAATGTCAGTGAATAATGACGATCGCTGGAGGGCTGATATGAAAAGGCTAGATAGGGAGGGATGGCAGTTTGAAACTTTGGCCATTCATGCGGGACAGCGTCCGGATCCTACAACCGGGGCTATCATGACTCCCGTATATCTTACCTCAACTTATGTTCAGGAGTCACCCGGTGTACATAAGGGTTACGAGTACAGTCGTACTCATAATCCCACCCGTCAGGCCTTTGAAAATTGCTTGGCCCAATTAGAAGGGGGCACCTATGGTTTTGCTTTTGCCTCGGGTTGTAGCGCCACTGCAATTACTTTAGCTCTACTACAGCAAGGAGATCATGTGATTGCTGGGGACGACATGTATGGTGGCACCTTTCGACTCTTTGACAAGGTGATGAGCCGGCAGGGGATTACCTTTAGTTATGTTGATCTTTCAGACATGGGACAACTTGAGGCGGCATGGAGGCCTCAAACCCGCTTAATTTGGTTGGAAACTCCAACAAACCCTACTTTGAAGATTTTTGACATTAGTAACATTTCTCGTTGGGCTCGGCAAAAAAATGTGTTACTGGCTGTCGATAATACCTTTATGAGCCCCTATTTTCAAAAGCCTTTGTTATTAGGAGCAGATATCGTTGTTCATTCTACTACTAAGTATATTGGGGGCCATAGTGATAGCGTTGGAGGGGCTATTGTTACTAATGTAAAAGAATTGGCCGATCGCATTGCGTTTTTGAGTAACGCCATTGGCCCTATCATGTCTCCTTTTGAAAGTTTTTTAAATTTGCGTAGTCTGAAAACGCTACCTTTAAGGATGCAGAGGCATCAGGAAAATGCCCTAAAAGTGGCCCAATTCCTTGAAAATTCTCCCAAGGTAGAAAAGGTAATTTATCCAGGTTTACCATCCCATCCTCAATACCACTTAGCCTTGCGCCAGATGAGTGGTTTTGGAGGTATGGTGACTTGTTACCTCAAAGGAGGCTTACGGGAAGCAAGAGTGTTTTTGGAATCTTTACAAATCTTTTCCTTAGCAGAGAGCCTGGGAGGGGTAGAATCTCTTGTCGAACATCCCGCCATCATGACCCATGCCTCCATTCCCCTTGAGCGTCGTCAGGAGCTAGGAATTGACGATCGTTTGATTCGTTTCAGTGTGGGCATCGAACACATTGATGATTTATTGAGGGATTTAGACCAAGCCTTAGCTCGCGTTTAGTCAAAATAATAGAGTTTATTAAATTAATTTATTTGTTCTCGTTTGTTAAATTGGTTTAGCTTTTCTCAGCAAAAAAGGAGGGGGATAGAAAGTGATAGGATAAGTATGTCCAATCAGAGTAACCATCTGAGATTAAGATCAATATTAAGATCAATGAAGATACTTAACTTGAAGGATCGTTTCCCCAAACCTGTTACGAGTCGTTTGCTTATTTTTATTTGTTCTTTTTTATTCGTGATAGCCGCCTTCAGTGATTCATCAGTTTCGGCTTCCGATGAACTAAATAAGATAGATTCTGTGGAGCGCCCCCGATTATCTGACTATGGATTTTGTAAAGTGACAACCGACCTTTTCTTTTTCTTCCTAAGAGATATGTATATTGCCAAGGATGTTACCTATTTAACATCAATGGTAGAGGATAAGGATTTTGCTAAAAGAGTAGTGGAACATTTCATAGATAGACTTGATCCCTACGGGATATTTTTATTTGAACAGGAGTATCAGGATTTGGTTCAAAGAATGTCGATAAAGCTTTTCAAGAATTTTTCCCAATGGCCGATTCGGATATTCAAATTGCAATCGCCTTTTAGGGAGGTAACAATTCTTGAACATTGTGAGCTTATGGATGAAATTTTTAGAGAACTTTGGAATGCGTTACTTCGCCATGTGTCTGTTATGCGGACGGAATTTTCCTCAAGCAACTTACTGCGGTTGCAGAAAAAAGTCATGTACTTTGAAAGATTGGGTAACGTTAATTACTCCAATTTTACATTAAATTCAGTGCAGAAAAGGCCCTCTAATCATCGAGAATTAATTGCTTATGTGGAGAGAGTATTAATTAGAGAGTATTTCAAATATCGGGCTGAGGGGGAACAAGAACATGATAAGGCATGGGCATTGGCTCATCGGAGCGTAAAGAGATTACGAGCTGAATACAGCTATACCCAGATAGAAAGCGTTATGATCGCCTGGTTAGACTCATTGTTGCGAAGTTTGGACTCTCGGAGTGGGTTAAAAACAGAATCACAATTTAAAAAATTTTTGCTAGGAGTAGCAGCGGAAATTTATGGTTTGGGGATTACCTTTAGGGAGACTATGGAAGGAAGGCAGATAATCGGGATTACCCCTGGAGGAGCGGCGGATCTTCAAGGGGTCCTTCAGGTTGGGGATGTGATTGTGGGCATTGAAGGGGGTAGAGATGTTAATAAAATGAATGATGTTGAGTTTGTGCGCTCCCTGTTGAGTATTAGCCCGGATCCAGTGGAATTACACATACTTCGTAATGGGGAGCAGTTTCGCTTTTTGGCCAAACGGGGGATCTTATCCCAAAATATTTCGATGAATCAAATCAAACAAAGAATAACCGGGCAGCTAAGTGGGAGGGATGGAAATTTGTATGGCTATGTCTACATACCCTCTTTTTTTAGAGGAGATGATGGGAACCACGGATTGGCTCGACAACTTTTTGAACTGTTACTTGATTACGAAAAGAAAGGAATCCATGGTCTGATCATAGATTTAAGGGGAAACCCGGGAGGGTCTATTAACGAGGTTGCAGCTGCTCTTGATCTTTTTTTGAATGGTGGAGATCTATTTTATGTGTTGCAAACAAAAGAAAACTTGACCTTGGTCGATGGGAATCAATTTTTTACAGGAGATAACCAGCCCTTCCAGTTTACTAAGCCGCTCGTGATACTGATTGATGGAGAATCTGCGAGTAGTTCTGAAGCTTTTGCTGGCGTTCTACAAGATTATCGACGGGCTTTAGTAGTTGGTTCGAATAGCTTTGGGAAGGGTTCTGTTCAGGTAATTTACCCTTTATTTTTAGATTTACCCATGTTCAATGTTTTGAAAAAGCTCGCGGTTGGGCTTTCAGTGACGACGGGGTATTTTTTTCTTCCCTCAGGAAGGGCGGTGCAAAATTTGGGAATCCGTCCTGATGTGAGGGAGGAATTTCTGAGTAACTCGAGGACATCTGAATCCGATCAAGCGAGCGCGCCTGTTCCTTCATTTGTTTTATCTGAAGAAAAGTTACAGGAGTTGAATAGGCGTAAATTCATGACAGATGAGGGTTACCATAAGGCAGTTCAACATATGCAGCAATTTGTCTCCGTCAATGGTGCAGATCAATATCCAACTGAGTTAGATTACATTTTTGCATTGCTTGATGAGTGGAAAAAGGTAACCCAACAACAGTAGTGCGAACCCTGGAAGTGGTGACGCTGCGCTGTTTTGGCGCATGCTTATTTGATATATTGTACACGTGTTTGCCTTATTTTGGTTTACTGTGTAATTAACATCAATCAAGGGGGGGATATTTGAGGGGGGCATATGAGAAAAACCCGACAAAAAAATCCCAACCAGTTCAGTCTGTTACCCATTGTTTTCGTATTTTTAGTAACGCTTACGTTTAGTGCTTTGAGTAAAGCGAACCTGGCCCATGGTAGTGGCAGTGGATTGGAATCCATTGATGGTAAAAATTCTAAGAGGCCGCAACTCAACTCTGATCCTGTTTGTAGGTCTGGCTTTTTATTAATCACGGCCATTTTATCTCTCTGGTATGGGTTTCACAACCATAAGTATTTCTCTTCTGTAATGCAGGATCCAGGGTTTGCGAAGGCTGTTCTCGAAAATTTTGTGAATCGATTAGATCCTCATAGGGTGTTTTTGTTCCAATCTGAATATGAGCAGCTTTATCAGGTGTTACCTTATTTGAGCGCCAATTTTGCAAAGTGGCCAGATCAACTCATACCGTCAGTAATGATGCCTTCCAAGACCGCTCCTGCCTTACTTGAGGAACATTGTAGATTGATGGATCAAGTTTTTGGGCAATTATGGGAGGCCTTGGACCGGCATGTGTTGCTCATGAGACAGGTTTATACTGTAGAGAATCTGAAAAAATTAAAACATGCGGTATTTGCTATTGAGGGCGGCTTAGCCCTTCAACCTTTTGAATTGCTGTTTCTTTTACAAGGACCTGGACTTTCTGTGAACTATGTATCGAATCAATTTGAATTAATTGGTAAGGTAAATCAGAGGTTTTTCCTAGAATATATGTTACTAAGAAACCTAGGTGAGCCAGATCGTGAGGCGGCTTGGGTTACTGCTCACCGTAGGATTAAAAGATTGCGAGCTGATTATGATTTTATGGAGCTAAATAACGTCATTATTGCGTGGGCTGACTCTATTATTAATGCGGCTGATTCCTATGGAAGAGTGATGACTGGTCGTCAATACAAACGTGGTGAATTGTTGATGTCATCTGGATTTTTCGGTCTGGGAGCTCGATTTGTAGAAACCGAAAAAGGAAGGCGCGTGGTCTTTATTGAACCCGGAGGACCGGCGGAACGTCAAGGTATTCTAAAAGTTGGGGATATTGTTGTTGGATTGTCGGGTAACCAGAACGTTTCTCAAATGGATGACGAGGAATTTTGGTTTGCGACTTTAGGTTCTGATGCAACTCCCATTTTGTTGGAAGTGTTTCGTGAGGGTCGCTCCTTTAGTTACTGGGCGGATCGAGGATCGTTATCGACTCCTTCCTTATTTGCCAATAATTTAGAAGATTCAGTAGAAATACAAAGAATGGGTAACAGTCAATATGGATATGTGCGCTTGCCTTCGTTTTATGGTCCGGGGGGTGGGAGAGAAGGGTTGGCTCGGCAACTTTTTAAAGTGTTGCTTTATTTTGATGAGAAAGCGGTTGATGGAATTATTGTTGATCTTCGTGGGAATCAAGGGGGATTGCAATTTGAGGAATTTGAAGCCTTGGATCTTTTTTTAGGAGGGGGTCCCTTAAGGTACTGGGAATTGCCTGGTTCTTTGAGCCGACCAACTGTTTTTGATGATCGAAATCAATTTACGCATCGAGGGGAGATTTTTCAGTTTCGAAAGCCGGTCCTGATTTGGATTGATGCTAATTCAGCGAGTTCGGCGGAAGGTTTTGCCGGTACGATGCAGGATTATCGGCGGGCACTGGTGGTTGGGGAACGGAGTTTTGGTAAGGGTTCGATGCAAATGAGTT
>JANWYU010000216.1 GCA_025055135.1 Pseudobdellovibrionaceae bacterium
CCCCAGCTTCGCCTGTTGGCTGCCCATCTTTATTTAGATGCCCTAGCCATTCATCAGGATGATCTGAAGATTTTGGATGTTATCAAAAAATTAATCGAGTGGTTTCCTGAAAAGGTTAAGACATTTAAGGAGATTGCAAATAAGGCAACACTAAATTGGATTGGTAAAAGTGGAATGAGTAATCCCCGCCGTGCTTATGAACTAATAAAAAATGAAATGTGGTGGGATGTTTTAGATCAAAAAGATCGTATCATTGCTTTAAAAAATGCGTTGTTACTCGCGTATCGATTGCGTCGTTTTTATGACGTGATTGAGTGGAGTGATCAGTTGCTACCAATTACACTTAAGGATCGGGAATTGCGTCAAATTGTATTAAAAGCGCGAGCTAGTGCTGCTGAATGGATTTTCGATTTTCCTTTAGCCTATGCAACCTGGCTGTCATTAGAAAGTAACTCCTTTTCCCATCAAGTACGATTGGCTTTATTATCAAGATTAAGTTCTGAGCCAGACAAAGCGCGAAAACATTTAGAACAGGCATTCCGAAGGACCCATGATCCTAATCAAAAAGTTGAATTATTTTTTGAAATTTTAGAGCTTCATAGTTCTCCAAAGAATTGGTTGCAAAACAATCGTCAATGGTTACTAAGAGAAAATCGGGAAAGTTTTTATCAAGGACTGGTCAGGGCTGTTTCGCTTTCTGGCGATTTCTCTATCTTTAATTTAGCTGAAAACAACTTGAATCCGCAGCCATCTGCTTTTTGGGAGCGTTTGGTTTGGCGATATCAAGTATTGAGCACCATGGATCAAGAGTTTTTTAATCTAAAGTCTGCGCAGCTGGACTTAACAACCGATAGAGCAATTCAGAAATCGATCAAAGATAGAGTCCGATTAATAGGAAAAATAGAAAAAATGATAGAGCAACATTTGAAAGTACAGGATGATGTGGTTCGACTTGTACTTTTGGCTCATTTATCGTTTGAGTTGGAGCGATTTTACAACGAGCTTATTACCTTACCGGTTCCCAGTGGTTTATCTGAGGGGCAGGCGGAAGAGTATAGGAGTGTTTTGGTAGCTAGTGCCAGTCCATATTTGAAAAAAGCTGAAGCTCTTCGCTTTTGGACTAAAAACGATGTCGCTGAGGTAGGAAAATATTATCAATCTATTGTTAATGCTGAGCAATATCGTTCGGTTAGTCCTATTTTGATAAAGGAATGGGAAATAGTAAGAAAAAGCCCAATTGGGTATCATGATCAAATTGAAAGTTTCATTGTAACTGTGCACTCTGATCAAAAAAAAGATAGTAGCACCTCTGGCGCTTTGTTCTCGCATCAAAAATTGCCCCAAACTGAACTAAAGAAAGGCGCTCTCAAAGATTGGGTGAATCAGATGAAGGAAATAGGCAATCAGTATTTATCAGCACTTTTAGATATTAAATGGAGTGAGTTACAAAATGAGGATTATGATAATGAGTAACAGATTGTTTTTAATTTGCTTTGTATGGGTGTTGATGTTTTGCAACGGTTTTTGTTTCAGTTTGAGTTTTGCCTCGAAAGAAGCAAGAGATGTTGATGGTGGGTTACCTCATTCC
>JANWYU010000004.1 GCA_025055135.1 Pseudobdellovibrionaceae bacterium
GCATGGTAGAGGAGGCTTCATACTTCCACCGTCCATCGAAGCTTCATGTTATGTCCGTGGCGCAAAGCTTAGCTCAAGCGGTAACATCGGTTAGTTTTATCGGGGCACCTGTATGGCATCGTGCCGGTTTTACGGGAAAGGGTTTAAGAGTGGGGATCATTGATACCGGTATCGATTATACTCATGTTGCCTTAGGAGGATCAGGAAAGGTTGAAGACTTCAATTCTATTCATCCTGAGTTACCCACTGTTTTATTTCCCAATAAAAAAGTGGTAGGGGGGATCGACTTAGTAGGAGAGAATTACAATCCTTATGTTGGAGATGCAGCGGAGATCGTTCCGGTTCCTGATCCCAATCCCATTGATCTAGAAGGTCATGGCACCCATGTTGCGGGCACAGTGGCGGGACTTGCTACCGAAAAATTGTATGCAGGAGTTGCCTATGATGCTGAACTTTACGCGATTAAGGTTTTTGGTAAAGAGGAAACCACCGATTATGTGGTGTGTGCAGCCATTGAATATGCCTTAGATCCTAATGGAGATTTGGATCTTTCGGATCGTTTGGATGTGGTCAATTTGTCTTTGGGAGGTGCTTTTGGGGGGGCCAAAATTTTATACCAAGAAGTGATGCGTCGCGCTTCGCAAAAGGGGGGGATGATTGTAGTTGCTGCGGCAGGTAACGATGGTCCAGTGGATTTTGTTACCGCAGCCCCAGCAACTGCCGATCATGTTCTTTCTGTGGCAGCAAGTGTTGATGGAAGTAAGCATAATATTGAGATGTTAGCCATCAAGGTTGAAATGCCCAGTAGTAACGGAAGCGAAGAACGCTTAATGAAGGCGATACCTGCGACCTTTTCCGAGAAGATAACAGAGCCCATCATGGTGGTAGGAACCCTTGCCGATATGGGCCTTGGGTTGCAACCAATTCCGGTAGATGCTCCTAATTCGGTTTCTGGTAAGATTGCTTTAATTAAACGCGGTGAGATCGAGTTTCTGAAAAAGGCTAAGAATGCCCTTAACTCGGGTGCCATTGCTGTGATTATTTATAATAACAATCCAGGAGAGGGTCCTCTGCTTATGGGGGGAGATGAAGCGTTGCATATTCCCGTTTTGATGATTTCTTTGGAGGATGGTGAGCAGCTTTTGCATGGTTTAAAAAACGGTTTAGGGCTTCAGGTAACCATTGGTAATTCTTTTAAAATCGTAGATCCTTCCCGTGCGGATAAGATAACAGTGTTTTCTTCTAAGGGGCCACGAATTGATGATCTGCTAATCAAGCCAGAGATTGCGGCTCCTGGTCAGGCCGTATTGGCGGCAAAGGTAGGAACTGGCGTGGACGGGGTTCTTTTTTCTGGAACGTCAATGGCTTCACCCCATATGGCGGGGGCTATGGCTCTTCTAAAGCAGAGATTTCCTTATTTAAAACCTGCTGAATTAAAGGCTCTGGCAATTAACTATGCCCTTCCCCTCAACAGTAGTTCTAATAAGGAGCGAGAAAAAATTTCCTTACAGGGTGGAGGCAGGGTTGATTTGGAGAGGGCCTTTAATGCCTTTGGCTTTACTCAGCCTGCCACTCTTTCTTTCGGATTGGTGCAACTTAATGCTCAAAAGGTGCTTCGAAAACCAATAACATTTACGAATTTGAAAGACACAGCCCTTCGACTAAGGGTGGGCTTAGAAGCAAGAAAAGGGGGACTTGTTTCTCTGAGGTCAGGAACAGGTGAGGTGGTTGTTGAGGCACGAAAAAGTAAGACATTCTCGGTAGACTTGGTATTACATGAAAAAGAAATCAAATCGGAAGAAGAGGTTGACGGTTGGGTTACTTTGGAGCCGAACGATGGTTCCCCTTCCCTAAGAATACCTTTTTTAATGGTGGTTAAAAAAGTAAGTAACGTGAAAGGGACCGAGCTAAGGATACACTCAGATCCTCATTCCCCTCAGGGAGCAGCAGCCGAAGTAACATTGGCCAACGCTGGTAGACAAGTGGGTCGGGTGCTGCCATTTAACTTACTCGGCTTGGATCCACGTAAGAAAAAACCTAATGATGTTTCTCCGAGCGTAAGTGATGTCCTTTCTCGCAATTGTGATATTCAAAGTGTAGGCTATAGGATTTTAGGGCAAGGGCGTGATGAAGTACTGCAAATTGCCGTGAAGTTATTTAATCCGGTGGTGAGATGGTCTCGTTGCGAAGTGGTGGCATTATTTGATCATAATCGTGATGGTGTGATTGATCAGGAATTGGCCTATGTGACTGCATTTATGGTCCCCGGTTTGGCTGGTGACGGTATTCCTCGGTTAGCTGAGTTATCCGTGTTGTTTGATGGTGAAAAAATGCGTACCATCCGCAGCACCTATGAAATGATTCGTGAAATATTCCCCGGGCTTGGTTTGAGCCCGAACTATTGGTCTGCCGTTCAAAATATTGCTAGGGGCTTTGCCATACCCTATTCCACTATTGTGGTTATGGAGGTACCTGCTCGACTGATTCAAAGGGCTCCAACGGGAGAGGTATATTTGAAGGTTGCTGCTCAAGATTACTCTGGGCTTCCCATCCAGGCCGATGATTTTTTCAAACCTAACGGAGCGGAAGGTTGGTTAAAAATGAGCCTGAACAGAGATGATCAAGGGTTTACCGATTTGCCAACCGTGGTAATGGCGCCTGCTGATGGATCAACCATTTTAGAGCTGGTTCATGGCGGAGGACAACATGACCTGTTACTTTTATTACCTGATAACATTGTGAACTACTCTGAGGTGGTGGAGGACCAACAACAGATGATTCTTAAGCCCCAATATTTGTTTTGACACTCGGATTTTGGGTGTTACATTTCTAAATTAAAGTCGTTAAAACAAAACCAGCTACCAAAGCTGGTTTTGTTTTTTGTTTCTCTAAAAGATAGGGTCTCTAAAAGATAGGGGTCTAAGGATGAAGGCCATTCCAGATCGAGATACACTCGTCCAATGGCTTGAGGAAAAAAACACTGAGGCCATTTTGGACATTGCTTCGGAGGTTAATCCTGTTGATTTTTCCTCGTCCTTGGAGGAATTAGAGCCTGCCCAGATTATTGAGATACTGTCCCTTCTTGATGTTAATTTACGAGCGGAATTGTTTTCTTATTTCAGTTCTCAGAAGCAACTAGAGGTGTTTCAGGCCTGGCCCAATCGTGATTTTGCTCCGGTGCTTGCAGCCATGCGCTCTAATGAACGTGTGGACTTTTATCAAAAGCTCGATGCTGAGGATCAAAAGGCACTGTTACCTTATATAGATAGTAAAACACGCGCGGATTTGATTCATTTAAGTTCGTATCCGCGAGAATCCGCTGGTGGTATTATGAGCACTGAATTTCAGTGTTTTCGTGCTGATGAAACCATCGACCAAGTGTTAGAGAAAATAAAATCAGAAGCACCCCGCAAAAAGTCACTGTACTACCTTTATGTGGTGGACGAGGACCTTTATTTAGTTGGGGTACTTACCTTCCGTGATCTTTTAATTCATCCCCGAGATACAGTTTTAAGGGATATTATGATTAGTCCAGTGGTATCCGCCCAAGTTGATGATGACCGAGAGGTTGTGGCGCAAAAAATGGAAGAATACAATTTGATTACCCTTCCTGTTACCAATGCCAAAGGCCAAATTATTGGGGTGGTAGAACATGATGTGGCTATTGAAACCATTCGCGAGGAGCAAACTGAGGACCTACAAAAATTTATGGGAATTACTCGTGAGGATTTTGATAAAAGTTACTTGGAAATTTCTTCAATAGAACATTTCAAAAAAAGAATATCATGGGTAACTATTTTGGCCATCGTTGGTTTGGTTTCGGGATTTATCATACATCGCTTTGAAAATGCCTTAGAATCCTTACTTATTCTTGCTTTTTATATGCCAATGATTGCGGATACAGGTGGAAACTGTGGCTCCCAATCAGCTACCTTGGTGGTTCGGGCCTTGGCCCTGCAGGAAATTACTGTTAGGGATTGGTGGCGGATCATTTTTAAAGAGCTGAAGGTAGCCCTTCTGTTAGGAATTGTTCTTGGAATTATTGGTTTATTGAAGGTGCTTTTTATTTCCTCTGGTTTAGAGTTACCTTCTGGATACTCTTTGGAAAAAATTGCATTGGTTATTGCCATCGCTTTGGCTCTACAGGTAATTTCTTCAACCCTCATTGGAGCCTTGTTACCCTTAGCGGTTAAAGCCTTTGGGGGGGATCCTGCGGTGGCCGCAAGCCCCATGATTACCACCGTAGTAGACATTACAGGATTACTCATTTATTTTGGTTTGGCTCAATTGTTTCTAGGACTAAGCTAATTGGTAAGGGCTTATTTCAACTGCTGTTTTAACATTTTTTTTACTTCCACCACATGGCCTTCTTCTTCGTAAATCATTTTTCTTACAAACTCTTCTAAGTAAATATTTTTGCCAGATACCAACTCTAACACCTCATAAAGGTGTTTTAACTGCATTTCTTCGTGTTCTAAGCTTTCGGTTAAAATATCATTCAAAGAGTGTTTATGAGTTTCCACCAGTTTGCCAATTTTTAGGCTGGGGTGGCCACCTAGGGCGGTAATGTGTTCCCCCACTTCTTGGGCATGGGTGAGGGCTTCGTTTGCCTGATCGCGGAACCATTTCACAATAGGGATACGATTATGACCAAACACCATCAGGCTGTAGTGGGTGTAGCGCACCACACCTGCTAGCTCGTTTTCCAACACTTTGTTTAAAACATCAATCACCTTTTCGGTTTTCATAAAAACCTCCTAAATTTACACTAAATTTGCTAAGGCTTTTTGTCACTAGACATTTGCCCAAGCTTAGCTGCCACCCCCTCCGGGTCGCGATGAAACACCCGTGTCACGTAAGATCCTTTTTTAATCGGATATTTTAAAAAACGACACTCGAGGGCCCCGTTGAAAACAGGGTATTTTTTTTCAGCCTTTAACCCCAAATGATTACTCAGGGTGGGATTTCCAGACAATAGCCATAAATTCCAATTTTGGAAATGGTGTTTTAAAACATAACTAAGATCCTTCATTAAAGTTACCAGTTCTTCGCTTGTTCCCATTCGACTACCATATGGAGGATTGGTGATTATGACACCATTTTGTTGGGTAGGTGGTAACAATTGGGTAACATCCTGGGTTCTAAAATGTATCAAATGATCCACACCAGCCCGTTTTGCATTTTTTTTGGCTTGTTCAGTGGCCTTAGGGTTGCGATCATAATAAAAGATGAGTTTTTCGTTGGGGTCAGGTAACTCTTGGTTTATGAGCTCGGACAATACCTGTTCAAAGGCTTGAGGATCGTAATTTTTTAATTTCTGAAAAGCAAACGTTTTGCGGAGGCTACCAGGCGCCATGTTTTTAAGCATGAGAGCTGCTTCAATGGCGATGGTTCCTGAACCGCCAAAAGGATCGATGAGTGAACTTCTTTTCTCCCAGCCTGATAAATAAATTAAACCAGCCGCCAAAGTCTCTTTCAAGGGAGCCTCTAGTCCCTCAGCCCGGTAACCTCTCTGATAGAGAGGATCCCCTGAGGTATTTAAGTACACATAAAAGGTATTTTTTGCTCCGTAAATAATAATATTGAGATCAGGGTTTGTCTTATCAACACTGGGCCTTTTTTGCACCTGTTCTCGAAACTGATCCACTATGGCATCTTTTGCTTTCAAGGCCACCATCCTTTGATCTTTGAGTATGCTGTTGGTAACGGAGGCATCTACTCGCAACGTTTGATCGGAGTGGATATACTTGGTGAAGTCATGACGTTGAATATGAGTATAAAACTCATCAAATTGATAGGCATGGAACTCCAAAAGAGGCTTTAAAATACGATTCGCCACACGACTGGCCAAATTAGCTCGGTAACAATCCTTCCAGGGCCCCTCAAAGGTAACACCACTTGCCACTTTTTTTAATTTTTTTAAGCCCAGTTGTTGAAATTCAGAAAAGAGTACATCTTGTAGCCCTTTAGGGGCTGGCGCGTAAAAAACGGGCATGGTATTTCCTAAAATTGTTACATTTCTTGATAATTAGGACCTCCCCCACCTTCTGGGAGAGTCCAAAGAATGTTATCAAAGGGACATTTGATATCACACGTTTTACAATGAATGCAATTGGTAAAGTTTACTACCAATTCCTTTTGTTCGGGATGGACGGAGGAAGGATGCATTTCATAAACCTGAGCCGGACAAAAGTGAGTACAGGGGCTTTTGAATTTAGGTTCACATTGGGTGCGACAAATATCTTTATTTTTTACCAAAAGGTGATTAGGTGAGTTTTCATCATGTCGGGTTCCTGTTAAATAAACACTACCCAGTTTGTCGAAGAAGAGTTTTCCGTCCGGTTTGGGTAATTGTAGCTCCTCAGCATTTTCCCAGTCAGGGCCCCATACTTCCAAGACCGGTTCGGTCATGGACCAGTCTTTGGCAACGGGCATAGGATCTTGAAAACCCCTTCCTTTGGTGAGTTCCTGAGCGGCAATAAGAGGCAATCCAGCTAAGAAACCCTTACTCAAAGCTTGATGGAAGTTGCGGACTGGATACAAATCATTTTTTATAGGCCCCTCTCCCCGTACTCGGGCATCATATCTTTTTAAAAACGAATGAGAAAAATCATAGGCAATTAAACTGTGGGCTGCCGTTTCTCCCGCAAAAATGCCAGACCACATGGCTAAGTGAATACCCTTTAATTTTTGAACATCAACCAAACTTGCTGAATCCCCACACACCATCCAACCTTCGCCGCTTAATTGCGGAATGGAGTACCACCCTCCAGCAGGGATGGTTTTTCCGCCATAAGCTAGCACTTGCCCGCCTTGAATCATTTCCATAATGAAGGGATGGGTTTTTAATCTTTGTAGTTCTCTATGAGGATCAAGAAGGGGATCCTTTGAATCAAGATAGGCAACAAGTCCAATGATCAAACGATCGCCTGGTAACCCATAAATAAAAGTTCCCCCCACTGAATGTTTCAAGGGAAACCCGAGGGTATGAATGACGGTTCCGGAGCGCACTCTTCCAGGAGGACATTGAATCAGTTCCTTTACTCCCTCTTCGAAAACTTCTTCCTGGCAGTGAGCACGAAGATTGAGTTTTTGAGAGAGTTGTTTAAACAAAGAACCACGCGTGCCTTCGGCAAAAATGGTAACTTTAGCTTGGATGGCTAATCCTGGTTCAAAATTGGGTTTGGGTTGTCCCTGTTTATCGCGACCTTTGTCTCCGGTTACAACCCCGCGAACTCGTTGCTCATCCAATAATACTTTTGTTGCAGCAAATCCGGGGAAAATTAAAATGCCCTTTTCTTCACATTTGGTGGCCAACCAGCGATTAAATTTGGAAAGAGAAATTAAATAATACCCTTTATTGTGAAAGGGGGGCGGAACGAACGGAAACTTCCAGGCTCGGGAGGAGCTCAAATAATATACTTCATCATGAGTTACCGGGGTTTCGATGGGTGCACCTTCGTTTAAATAATTTGGTAACAAATACCGAAGGGCACTGGGATTGAGTACCGCTCCAGAAAGACTATGAGCCCCTATCTCTGATGCTTTTTCCAGCACCACAATTTGTGGATCTTGAATGATGGGACCGCTTTTTTTGGCGCTTCTAACCGCCTCATTGTGTTCCTCAATGACTTTGATGGCAGAGAGGGCACAACTTAAACCACTAACTCCTCCCCCAACGATCAAAATATCAACGTCCATTTGTTCGTGACCGGTTTGGGGAGCCTGGATATCGTTAAGAGTCATTCCCGTAAATCAACGCCTAATTGTTCTGTAAGTGCCGATCAATAATTTCCTTAAATGAAGCGAATGGATAAGCACCCCTGAGGCTCACACCGTTAATGATAAACCCAGGAGTACCAATAATATTAAATTTTTGGGCTTCCGCCATATCCTTCTGGATGCGATCCATAATTTTGGGATCGTCTAGGTCTTTTTTTAATTTAGCCATATTGATTCCCAAGCTTTTGGCGGTTTCTTCTAAAAACTTTTCACCTTTTTGTCTCAGTTCGGACTGATTTTCGAAAACCTTGGCTTTGAATTGGTAGGCCTTCTCGGCACTTTGACGGGCTATGGCCTCAAAATACTTGGCCGCTGGTAACGCCTTCGGATGGAAATCTAGGGGCAGATGCTTGAGTACGACACGAACTTGATTGGGATAGGCATTGAGCACCTCTTTTATGGTTTGATGCCCCCTAGCACAATATGGGCATTCCATGTCGGAGTATTCAACAATGGTTACTTTAGCATCCTTTGGTCCTAAGATGGCTCGATCCGGCTCAATTTCAGGCTGGAGGGGGTTTTTAAATTCATTATCTCTTTGGGCCTGTTCTTCCTGTTGAGCCTTTTCACTTGCTTTCCTCTGAGCCTCTCGTATAGCCTTATTAACCACTTCGATAAATTGTTCAGGATTTTTTTCAATGGCAGAAAAAACGATACTCGGATCGTTTTCAATAATTTCTTTAATTTTTTTTGCGTTAGGGGCGCAAGATGAAAGAAGAGCATATAAAACTAAAGAAAAGGATGTCAAAAGTAAATGTCTCATAATAACTCCTTATCATTGTGTACCGAATTATTTGTTCGGGCTTTCTGACTTTGAACCTTATTTTGGCAAGTAAGCATAATGAAGACAACAAATATTTCTCTAGCGATTCGATGCTGAGTTCTAGGGATTGGTTTGTGTCAAAAGAACTTAAGTAGGGAATTGGGTTTCTCTCAGACTTAGGTTGGTGTTTCTGATTGTTGCACTGCTCGATAGATCATAGGGAGAGGTGAATCTTATGAGGCCAATCTTATGTTTCATAGATGATGAGCCAGAAATCTTAGATACCTATCGAGAATTTTTTGCTCATCAGTTTGAAGTGCAATGTTACTCAAACCCTCAGGTTTTTGTAAAGGAATTACAAGAGGGACGATGTTACCCTGATGCTGTGGTGACGGATCTCAAAATGCCGCAGCTTCTTGGAGTTGAATTGATTAAAAAAATAAGAAGATTGGGGTTTGAAGTTCCTGTATTACTTCTATCCGGTTACGTTGAAAAGGATGTTGCTATTGATGCGATGGGTTTAGGAACCTATGCTATTTTGGAAAAACCAGCTCCGATCGAAAAATTGCAATTCATTGTGGAAAGAATGATCATTGAGGTGCAACTATCGAAGTTACAAACGGAAATTCGCCAAACCATTTTACAACTGAAAGAAATTTACGGCTCTCTTCAAGAGGCCTTGTTACCGATGATTCCCGCGGAAATCCTAGATCGTTATTTTGTTGAGGAAATTTCAGATAAAGGTAAGCGCCAGTTAGGTCTTGATCAGGTTTTGGGGGAGTTGGAACAAAAGCTTGATCAGCTATTTGAAGCGGAACGAAATTTAATGTCCTTAAAACAAAGGAGTATTCACTCTTAAAATGGAAAATCGAGTATCCTCAATTTTAATTTTAAAACAGCGTGGAGACAGCTTAAAATTTGCGGAGCAGTTTTTGGGTAACCGCGGGTGGGTTATTGGAGTGACTACTCAGTTAAAGAAAATGATTTTGCAGTTAGCTCAGAATCCGCCCGAATATGTGCTGATTCCCGTTGACTATCCCCATAAGAAGATTCATTTGTTGCCAAAGCTGCTTACCCAAGCTTTTGCTGTAAAAATCATTGCCTATGCGGAAAAACCTTCTCAGGTCTCTATTGCTCGGTTACAACAAGTGGACCTAGAGTACAAAATTTACCCTCCGGTTTCGGGGCCAGCTATTGAACGCACAATATTCAAAATGCAAAAAGATGAATTAGCGAGCGAGGGGAGAAAAAGATATCTCAACATTGCTGGTGGTCTTGAAAATGGTTCCCATGAGGGGGAGTCCCATGAGGAGATTGCAATTCGCATTCGGGAATCTCAAAATGAGGCTCGGGGACAACTAACTGCGTTTTTGCAAGAGGAGCTTGAAACCGGGGGAGAAATCGGTGGATCGATCAGTTCTCGACCAGATCAAAGTCAAGGGGATGGTATAGAGGTAGAGGGTACTCTAGGGAAAACTGGTTCGTGGAATTCATCGGGAGTAACAGGTTCATCAGAAGTAACAGGTTCATCAGAAGTGACCAGTGCGTCGGGAATCAATATTCTAAATATTGGACATGGGATTCCTGCTCCTCATCCGGTACCAGGCAAGTACGAAAGATCGTCGGCGCCCCTGATTTCCTCTTGGGAAGATCGATCACATGCGAAGGGAACGTCAAGTGGAGCCAAACAACTAGGAGTGAACCCATCGCCAGAGGAGGGATTTGAACCAATACCATTTTTTGGAGATCCCAATCTTCGATGGGACAGGGCAACTTCTCACGAATCATCTGAAAATAATCAAAATTCTTTTAAGTCTCATGAAACAAGAGAAAACTCAAGCGCCCCCCCCAATACGAAATCTTCCTTGGGAGCTCAGACGGTTTACCGATTTCGCTCGGCTGAGAAAATCACTAAAGATACCATTATGGTTCGAGGCACTCATCAGGCTCTCAAGGACTCTGTTTCTGTTAAATCAAAGCCATCTAAGATCGAAACCATTGAGAAGACCCAATCTGCCGTTTGTGTGATTATCGAATCCCCAAGATTTTCAGGGTATTTGGTTGCTGTGATGGGAGGAAGAAAACCCACCGATATTCACTTTGTTGATTTGGTTCGAGCCCGTTTATTCAATTTCTTGAAGGCCCATGGGGAAATGATAAACGAAAATGAGCGGGCCATGGAAATTAAATTAGAGGAGGTGGAATTTAAGGCGTGGGCTTTAGAGCAGGCTGAGTTTTTAAAAAAGGCGGTACATCACGAACAAGAGATTGCTATGGCTTTTTTTCCCAGCGCAGAAACCTCCGTGCGACTGGAGCAAAGCGCTGCGGAAAATATGTTGCAGGTAGATATCAGCGAATTTCGCGATGATGTTAATGTTGAATGCGATTTATACATTTATTTACCCCACAACAAAAAGTACTTACTTTACACCCCCCAAGGTTACCCCCTTTATAAAAACCAACGTCAAAGATTGATGGCAAAAGGGGTTAAAAAAATGCATTTGCGCAAAGAATCGGCCCATGGAATGAAGCGCTATAGGGCACAAAATTTCTTAAATGACAAAATTCAAGAATTTAAAGAAAATCGAAAAAGGAGTGCTTAGGAAACGTCCCTATCCAATAGGATAGCTAAAAGGCTATCGTTAAGTTAGGGTAATGAGCGAGGCTATGATATGAACAGAATAACGCTATATTTACAGACTTTTTTTAGGAATGTAATTCCCACCTTTGTTGTTGGTTTCTTCTTTTTTACGTCTTGTGGTCCTAAGGCTTTTGTTAAGGGAAAATACGATGATCCTCAAAGGGAAAACCTTCTCTCCGATCAGTGGTCAGAAACAGATATGCAAAAAGTAGTAAAGGATATGATTCAAAGTTTAGTGAATCATTCTTCGATTCATCAAGCACCCAAAAAACCCATTATTATGGTAACTCGATTACAAAATAAAACCAGCGAGCATATTGATACCCAATCGATTATGGATATGGTTAGGGTAGAGCTTAGCCAGTCGGGGAAGGTCATGTTTGTGGATAAAGAGGCTCGTGAGGATTTGGATCAGGAGTATGAGTATCAGGCCTCTGGTCGGGTGGGATCGAACAAATCAGGGCCAGGACAGCAAGTGGGCGCTGATTTTATTTTAAATGGGCGACTAGATTCGATTGTTCAGGAGGTTGGAAAGGATAAAAGTGTTTATTATAAGTTAACATTGAATCTTACCGATTTAAAAACCAACCTCATTGTGTGGACCAATCAAAAAGAAATTCGTAAGCTTTATAAGAAAAAAACCATAGGCTTATAACGGGAATTGGTTTGTACTCGGGTGAACCAATATTCGGTTAAAAAATTCTTTAGTTTGTTGATTTTTTGGAGCGTTGGTTCTGGGTGTGCAACCTATCAGCACAGAATTCAGGATGGGATTGAAAAACTAAAATCAAACCAGGTTGAAGAGGCAGTCAATCACTTTAAAGTCTTGGCCGATAAGTCTAAAGACTCTAAAGATGAATTGGCCTATTTGTTGGATTATGCTACCGCACTTCAAATTGCGGGACGTTACCAGGAATCCGCTCAAATGTTCATTAAAGCAGATCGATTAAATGATCAGTTAGATTATATTTCGGTTACTCAGGTTGCAGGAGCTACTCTGGGCGGAGAGGAAAGTATTGCCTACAAGGCTGAATCTTACGAAAAGTTAATGATTAATGGAATGAATGCCTTAAATTTTTTAGCCATCAACGATTTAGAGTCGGCTATGGTAGAAGTAAGACGTATTGATCACAAAATTAAAATTTTACAAAGAGATGTTCGTCCTGATTATCAGTTTAATCCTTTTGCTACCTATTTGGCAGGGTTGATCTATGAGGCCCAAGGACAGTGGGACGATGCTTTTTTGGAATATTTGCGAACCTATCGTTTGGGGCTTAAAAAAGAGATTTTGGTAACCGATTTACATAGGGCAGCCTTACAAGCACAGAGGGTCGAACAGTTAAAAAGTGAGGGAATTTGGGATGAGTTACTAGCAAAGGATTTAAAAAAAAATGATTGTTGGTTAAAAAAACAATGTGGTATGGCGACTTTCATTTTTCTGCGGGGGCTAGGCCCTCAAAAATTACCGTTAAGAGAAGATCCGCGCATTCCTGGTTTGTACCCAAGAAAGAATCAGGTTCGGTATTTCAAAATAAAGTTAACCCCATCAGTAACACGGATACCGGCCCTTTCTTTTATGCCCCAAGGGGTAGACTTGACTCGCGAGATGGTTGGTGAAGAAATTTATAATGTTACTCAAGTAGCTATTGAGACTTTGCTAGCGGACCGTGCCGCACTGAAGGCCCGAAGATTTGGAGCCCAAGTAGCCAAACATGTGGTGGCTTCTCGCATTGAGGAGAAACACAAAGGCTTGGGATCTATCGCACTGCTTTTGATGATGTTATCCGATCGTGCCGATTTGCGCCAGTGGGCGCTATTGCCAGATGCCATCGATTTGGCAAAAGTTCCTCTACCACCGGGTGATTGGTTGTGGCAAGGAGAAGGAGTTGATGAATTGCAACAAAGCGTGATTTCCTTTCCAGGAAATACCATTCAAGTAAAACCCAACAAAATGATTTTTAAAATCTTAAGAACATATAAGTAACATTTAAAGTAACATTGTTACTACATTGTTACTAGACTAAAGGATTAGGTTCGCCAGTTGATTAAAATAAGTCTTTTCAAAAAAGTGTTACCCGATTAGACTTTCCATAAGATAAGAGCGTTTGGGGCCTGGGGTGGAGGGAGCTATGGATCTTTTAAAGGTAACACCCGATAAGTTAGAAGAGGTACAGTCTAGTGGCCATACAGGGGGCAACGAGGATCCCCACTCTGATTTGAAAAAATATCAGGATCAACTCAAAAAAACTCAGTCCTTAATACTTGAAACACTGAAGCCCGAAAACGGTTTGGATATTGTTCAAAACACTTTACAAAAAGAGCTTGAAAAGCTCATCGATCAATTGGCTCAGGAACGGGCTCAAAACAGTAAGCTGAGTGCCGATTTATCTCGGTCTCTTGAGTTAAATTTGAAGTTACAGTTTGAAGTGGAGGAAATCCGCTTAAAAACCAATCAGTTGCTGCGGGAAGAGCAGGCGTTGAATCATAGTTTAGCAGAAAAGATAAAAAAATTAGAAAATGAAAATGATCTTTTAGTTGCCATCAACAATGATTTGAAAATGGAAATTACTAAGGCCAAGGATAGTTTTCTTATGGAGGGAGAGCGTCGGGACCGGGAGAAACACGATTTGCTCAAGCAAATTAATGATCTTTCGGATCGTTTGGCTTCTTCGGAGCGGGCCAAAGCAATGTTGGAGGCGGCTTTGGGGGAAGTGCGACAAGAAAAGCAAAAACTGGTTGATTCTTTGGAGGAATATCGCAAGCACACCGAGGAGCAAAATCAGGTATTAAGGTCCATGATGGAGCTAGCCCAAGCCAAAATGGCTGAAGTTCAAGCGGCCCTCTACAAAAAAACAGCAGAATGCAAGGATTACCAAAGCCAATTGCAACAAGCCCTCAGTCAAATCGAAATCCTCAAGCAAGAGAATGTGAATTTACGTGAGTACTTTAATAAGTTTAC
>JANWYU010000009.1 GCA_025055135.1 Pseudobdellovibrionaceae bacterium
CTTTCATTGATGCTTGAAAACCCTGCAGATCCAGTACTGATTTTCCGGTGGTTTTCGCAATATTCTGGATGTGACGGTCGATGTGTTCTGCTGTTAATTTTTTTAGGTAACACAAAACAAAATAATGAGAGGCGTCGGTTACCTGACTTTGATTGTAAGACGCCTCCCTTAATCGGCGTCGTAACTCAGGATCAGTAACGTCGATAAAAATCCAAGGCTGCAATCCATAAGAGGACGGACTCAGCCTTAAGGCTTCCTTCAGTGTGGCCACATCCTCAGGCGGTATTTTCTTTTGAGGGTCAAACCTTTTAGTGGCGTAACGCCACTTAAGAGTATTTAATAATTCTTGTCCTGTTTGACTCATTTGAAATTTTTAAGCCTTTTTAACTTTACTGAGCTACCAGATTAAACTTTAATTCGAAGTCGTTATTGATCACTCGGTCAGCAGCCAATTTAAAAAAATTAGCTGATCCGTATTTAATCCCAAATTCTGTGCGATCAATTTTCAAAGTTCCTGTAGCTCGCGTTTCTTTATCATTCATGGTTATCTCAGCCCGTAGAGTGTGAGGTTTGGTTACTCCTTTAATGGTTAGATCCCCAACAAATTCGTACTCTTTAGGAGTCAATTTTTTTGCAGATTTGATGACAAATTTGGCTGTTGGATATTTGTCCACGCCGAAAAAGTCGTCGCTCTTTAAATGTGTTACCAACTTTTGATTGTCTTTGTTGTCTTTTGGAATATCGGTGACTTCAATTGAGGCAAGGTCAATTTCTATTTCACCACCCAAAAAGTTTTCTCCATCAAAAGTAACCATCCCTTTTTTTAGGGTAACTTTTCCCATGTGTCTGCCACCCAATTTTTTGGTTCCTACCCATTCTAAAGATGAGGCAGCAGGATTCAGCTGTAATTCTTTCGGGGCCATTTTTTTGGCTTCAGCATGATGTGGATATCCCAGTAAGAGGCTCAAAAAAGTGCAAACAGATACAAAAAGATATTTCGACATAAACTCCTCCCTTAACTTTAGTTTTTGTTTTTTTAGCCTACGGTCTACTCTCCCTTTTCAGCAAGCCTTCGTGCGCCATTTTCTTCTGATTTTGTGGAATGGCAGATTGCAGATTATGGCAGATTGTTGATTAACGTCCTTTTAAGTGAATAAAAAGGAGTGGTGTATATTAAAAAATAAAATCCCTACACATGTTCGTAGTAGTCCAAAGATAAGGCAAAGGTCTCTTTGATTTGGGTGGCAGCCCAAATAGCAATCAAAAAGACAATGACCCCCACGCTGAGGGTGGCTTGGGTATAACTGAGGAACATTTGAAAACCATTCAACATGAGGGTCATGGGAAACACACTGGCTCTTACAAAGTTGGGAATACTGGTTGCTGCTGTGGCCCGTAAATTCGTGCCAAAATTTTCAGCAGCAATGGTCACAAACAAGGCCCAAAACCCTGCTCCCACGCCGATTAGAAAACAAAGACCATAAAAGTATAGTTGTCCTTGGTTTGTTACCGAGTAAAACAAGGCGATTACTAGCAATAAGGTGACGATCTGAAAAAGAATGAGAGCCTTCTTGCGGCTTTTTAACAGTTGACTGGTAACACCACTGAGAAAATCTCCTACTGCTAAACCTAGATAGGAAATGGCTATTGATCGTGAGGCAAGGATGGGTTCAGTAACACCCAACTCTTTTGCTAGCTCAGGCGTAAAGGGCATGAGGATGCCTGCCACAAACCAAATGGGGACGCCCACTAAAATACAAAGGTTGAGCCGTTTAAAAAGATCAAAAGTACGGAAGAATAATAAAAAATTTCCTTTTTTGAGGCCACTTTGTTTATGAGCGCTTTGAAACATGGGACTTTCATGTACCCGAACCCGTAAAACTAAAAGTAGCAAACCCATTACCCCGCCAATTATGTAGCAGGTACGCCAATCAAAGATTTCTACAAACAGCCCACCCATGACTGCCCCTAACACTCCAATGGTTGCTACCATGGTTGTTCCAAGGCCTCGTCTTTCTTGAGGAAGGATTTCACTGACTAGGGTAATTCCTACCCCAAGCTCTCCTGCTAATCCAATTCCCGCTACAAACCGTAAAACCAGGTAGGTAACAAAATCATATACAAAGGCATTCGCTAAATTAGCGAGGGAGTACATGATGATCGAGGCAAATAGGGTCGATAATCGCCCCCGACGATCTCCCAGCTGCCCCCATACAATACCGCCTACCAACATTCCTAGCATTTGGGCATTTAAAAGGATAAGGCCTTTTGAGACGAGCTCTGATTCTGGGATTCCTATATCAATTAGGCTCTGACGCCTCACCATATTAAAAAGGGTGAGATCAAATATATCGACAAAGTAACCAAGGCTCACTACGATAACGGGTAGATTAAAAATGATGGACATGTTTTAAAGACTACGGAGGTTATATGAACTTGACAAAAAATATCCATCCTATTGAGCGCGGTGTAAGAGTTGTCTTAGGCCTAATATTAATTGCCTTAGCTTTTGTAGGCCCCCAGCAACCCTGGTTTCTTTTAGGAGTTATTCCTCTGCTTACTGGCTTAATCGGCTGGTGTCCTCCGTATTCCATTTTGGGTATAAATACCTGTAAATTGGGGAATAATAACAGCGAGGGTGGAAAATCGATTTAGAATGATTTATTTAAGAAATGTAAGGAGCCCCATATATTGCACCCATGTACTTGTGATATGGGTATACCCTTATGCAGGGCTTATTTAAGGAAAAAATAAAAACCCACCGTTTATTTCGAGGTGGGTTTTTAAATAATTAAGTCAGCCCTTTTTTCAATTTTAAAAAAAATTTTAAAAAACGTTTAGGATTGCGCTAATTCCAAAGTTTGTTCTTTCTGCACGGGCATCCTCAGGTATGAACTGTACGTTGGGATAAATCCAGATTTTTTTAACAGGAGTAATGCCAATTCCGGTACTAATATAAACTGGTAGTAATCGATAGGAGTTTGGCTCCATTGTTCTTGTATTTCGGTATTGATGGGCATAAATGATTCGCCAAGCAACCTTATCATTAAACTGATATTCTAAAACAGGAACAACCCAGAGATCTCTTTCAGCCCGAGGTCGCGGTTCCCCTTCAAACATAAAGGTTTTGTCGGGAGAAGTATAAAAGAATTGGTCTACCATCAGAGAAAACCCTGGTTGCAACCCAGAGCCCTCCATATTGTACATAGCGGTTAACCCTAACGAGGCAGAGGCCATGTTCCCATTAAGGCTTAAGGCATTTTGATTTACTGTGTAGGAATAACCAAAGGAGGGAGAAATCATCCAATTCCCAAATCTGTTCCCATAAACATAGGAAATTGCTACCCCGGTGAGTTCCAATGTACGAACCTCTTTATTTTCAAAGTTGATTCGTGAGTTGTTTGCTATCTCATCCCAACTGGTGTAAAGAGGGGTGTACCAAATAAATCCCGTGGTAAGACGAATTTGTGAGGTCTTATTGACCCGATAGGCTGCACCAATCGATCCACTAAAGCTACTCTCTGCGGGATCTTGAGTAGCGGCTCGATAATCGGGTCTCAATTTGGAAAACGGACTATCAATAGCCCCACCAAGGTAGCTAAGATTAGCCCGCAACGACCATTTGGAGTCAGAACCCAGATCTGCTGCCAAACGTTGGTTGGTTATT
>JANWYU010000022.1 GCA_025055135.1 Pseudobdellovibrionaceae bacterium
AGATCAGGCCAGCTTAGGGGTGAAGTATTGGTATATATTGAAGGGAAAGTAATTATTAGGCATCATTTTAGTAAAAAGAAGCTTTGGGAATTAGATGGTGCGCCTTGAGGGACTCGAACCCCCGATCCGCCGGTTATGAGCCGGCTGCTTTAACCAACTAAGCTAAGCCCCCACACTATGTGGTTTTTGGTTCTCCTTTTTGGTAACAAGCAGTTACTCCAAAAAGGCCTTTAATTTTCCAGCTCGAGAAGGATGACGCAACTTACGTAGCGCTTTGGCCTCAATTTGTCGAATTCTTTCTCGGGTAACATTAAAATCTTGACCAACTTCTTCTAACGTGTGGTCGCTTTCCTCTCCGATACCAAATCGCATACGAAGCACTTTTTCTTCCCGCGGAGTCAAGGTGGCTAAAACCTTTCGGGTTTGTTCTGCAAGGTTTAAATTTACAATTGCCTCCCCGGGATTAATAATTTTCTTATCTTCAATAAAGTCCCCAAGATGCGAATCGTCTTCCTCTCCCACAGGAGTTTCCAAACTTATTGGCTCTTTAGCAATTTTCATTACTTTACGTACCTTATCAGCAGGCATATCCATTCGTTCCGCAATTTCTTCCGGAGTGGGTTCACGTCCCAGTTCCTGCAACAGCTGTCGATTCGTACGACCCATTTTATTGATGGTTTCAATCATATGTACTGGGATACGAATGGTGCGGGCCTGATCGGCGATGGCTCGCGTAATGGCCTGACGAATCCACCAAGTGGCATACGTGGAAAATTTATATCCACGGCGATACTCAAATTTATCTACGTCCTTCATAATACCGATGTTGCCCTCTTGAATCAGATCTAAAAATTGTAGGCCCCGGATAGTATACTATGACGCGATACTTACAACTAAACGCAAATTCGCTTCCACTAACTCGGATTTAGCCGCATCGGCTGCCTTTTCACCCTTCCAAATGGCGGTATACGTATCGTTGATCCACCTTTGATTCATTTGAGTTTCTTTAAAAAGCCGATCTAATCGTACTTGGGCTTCTTGGGCGGCTAATACGTATTGGCGAAATCGGTGGTAGTTTAATCCAGTGTTTTTCGTTAGTTTCAGTAATTCTTTTTCATTATTCTCAATAGCTTTTAACCGTTGAATGGCGGAATCTAGATCTTTAGAGAACGTTTTTTCGACCCCATCACGAATACGTCTCTTCAATTCAGCAATACGGTTTACTAGGTTTCTAAATTTGATCACAATACGATTGATTGTTTTTCTATTGAAATTAATGTTCTCAAAATTTTTCATGAGCTCCTTATTGAGGGCTTCTAATTGTTGCCATGCCTTCTGTTGGGCGGGAGATTTGGTTTCTTCCTTTCGCAAAATTTCAAACAAAGGAGCTGCGGCCTTTTGATAGCGAGTTACGTGTCCAATCAAATCATGGATTCGTTGGATGTACTCCTTTTCATCGTACTGTACGTCTTCATCTTCTAACCCTCGAAAAATACTTTTTACTTTAATACGTCCCTCATCCAATCTACGTCCAAGGTTAACAATTTCGTAGGTACCAATAGGTGACATTAAAATAGCTTGAACAATTTCACGCTCACCCTTTTCGATTTTTTTGGCAATTTCTACTTCCCCTTCTCGGGTTAGCAGAGAAACTGCTCCCATTTTACGAAGGTACATGCGCACGGGATCGCTACCCTTAAGCTCTTCGCTTTCCAACAAATCCTCTGTATCAATGTCCTCATCCAAATTTTCTAAAAACAGATCATCGCTATCTTCAGATTGGCTTTGGGTTTTGGATTCTATTTGATCGTCAATCACCACCCCAGCCATTTCTAATGAGGACATAAAATAATCCAGAGCTTCTGGTGAAATGATTTCTGGGGCTAATTCTGCATCGATTTGTTTAATTGTTAATGCCCCATTTTCTTTAGCCATCTTGGTAAAGCGATTAATTTCATTTTTTAAAAGCGTTTGTATCTCAGGGGGTAAATGGACGATATCTTTCGGTGACATAGGACTCCTATAGTTTTGGCATTTGGAAATTTGTTAACGGTTCTGTACTTTGGGACAGTTGTTTTTTTAAAAACATCAGGTTGTTGATTTCTTCTAATTTAATGCGATCGTTTTTTCGTTTTAATTCATCTTGCAGTAACTTTATTTTTTCATTAATGAATCGACTTTGTAAACGACGGATGAGATCTTGTAAATACTTTATCTGTTGCTCCTCACCAGCATCACTCAAATGTTCCATTAGGTTATGTTCCATAAATAGGAGGTGATTGCCCGTTGTATTTATTGTCAACAAGCTTATTAGCCTATCAAAATGAGCGGCCTTCTGTCGAGTGAGATTTTGAGCCCTCATAAAAACCTCTTGGGCTCCTCTATGCAAAAGAGGAGCCAATCCATCATCGGATGCAACCTTTTCCCAACACACTTTGAAATGGAGGATTAGGGAAAGAAACTGTAGGTCCAATGAGGGAATCGTCCTAAGGTCGATGACCTCTTCTGGTGTTGTGCTGCTGACAGATACCTTTTGCGTGACCACTAACGATTCATGACTAGGGGAGGTTGATGAGGGTTTTTCTCCGTCACCCCCTTGGGTTCGTGAGAACGAAATAGGGTTGTTTTTATTTTTAATGGCTTGATGCAAGAGAAGGTCCGGACTCACCTGTAGCTTCCAAGCGATTTCTTTTGCGTAAAGCTCCCTCAGGCGACGATCCTCAATATCAAAAAGTAGAGGAGAAATTTTCTCAATCCACTGCATTTTTTCTAAGGGATCCCCTTTAAAGGTCTGTAGCCAAAATTCCACAATTTGGGAAAAAAGATCAGGGGCTTGATCAATTAAGGACCGAAAGTTCGCAGGCCCATATTTTTTAATATAATCGTCAGGATCCAAATTATTGGGTAAAAAAATGCCCCTAGGATACAATCCAGCACGAAACAACACGGGTAGGGATCTTATGGCAGCCTGAACGCCCGCTTGGTCTCCATCAAAGACAACAATAACATTTTTCGTATAGCGCTTTAGAATTTCCGCTTGTCTTGGAGTCAAGGCCGTTCCCATGGGTGCCACCCCATAGGGAACTTGGGCCTGAAAGAGCTGTATGACGTCCATGTACCCTTCAACTAAAACCACTTTGTCATGGGAGCGAATGTGCCGTGCTGCTTGATATAAGCCGAATAGGGTGTTGCCCTTGTTGAACAACAGAGAATCCGGACTGTTTAAATACTTGGGATGACTATTTGGATCTAGGGAGCGTCCCCCAAAACCAATCACTTGCCCCAGAGTATTATGAATGGGGAACATAAAGCGATTGCGAAAAAAATCATAATAGTCGGAGGAGTGATCCTTTTTTTTAATTAATTGCAACTTCTCGGCAAGAGATAGCGAAATGTTACTTTGAACTAGTGATTTCACTAAGAAATCCCAACCGGAGGGACTTAAGCCAAGCTCAAAATGGTTGATACTTTCAGGAGTTAAAGCGCGGTCATTTAAAAACCCTTCAACCTGTTGAAGGTTATGCTTCAAATAAGTGTGGAACAGATTTTTGGCAAATTCATTGATAGCAATCAATTCCTTTTTTTGATCTGGAATTTCATGCACACGGGCTTCTGCCTTTTCTTGAGAGGGTAGCGGAATACGAGCGCGATTAGCCAAAAATTCAATGGCTTCAGGGAATGATAATCCGTGGTAGTCTTTAAGAAAGGTAACAATATTGCCACTTTTTTTACATCCAAAACAGTGGTAAACCTGTTTTGCAGGAGAAACGGAGAACGATGGAGTTCTTTCCCGATGATCGGGAAAGGGACATAGGCCCATTAGATTGTTACCAACTAAGCGCAAGGAAGTCAGCTCCCCAATGAGCTGTACCAGATCATTGGCCTCAATGACTTTTTGAATAAATGCTTCACTGAATCGGGTCATTAATTCCCAGCGGACAGTTTGGATCGAACCAATTCGCTTATTAACTTATTGTCGCAAGCTCCTTGCGCTTTCGCAATAACTGCCTTTATGACTGGACCCATATCTTTAATGCTTTTTGCTTGAAGCTCAGCAATTACTTGATCCACCAACTTCTCTGTTTGCTCAGGGCTCAATGTTTGAGGCAAAAAGGTTTCTAAGAGGCTTAGTTCTTTTTTTTCTTTTTCTGCAAGATCGGGACGCCCACCGGCTAAAAATTGCTCGATGGCCTCTTTACGTTGCTTCACCAAACGTCTAATGACCTGAAGGATTTCTTCATCTGTGATGGGATTTGGGCGCAATTCGATTTCCCGATTCTTTATGGCGGCTTGCAATAATCGCAGGGCATCCAAAGTGATCTGATCTTTGTTTTTCATAGCCTGTTTCATTTGTTCCGTAATGGCGGCCTTCAAACCTGACATAAACACCTCTCCTTGGATCGTGGGGGCAGAGAAGCAATTCAAATGTTACTTTACTAGTCTTTCTTAAGCTTCTTCTGAGCCCGTTTGCGTGCTTGAGCTGACTTTTTTTTCAATGCTACCGAGGGTTTCTCATAATGCTGACGCTTTTTTAACTCCGAGAGAATTCCTGTTTTTTCACAAGACTTTTTGAAGCGCCGAAACGCCGATTCGAAACTCTCACCCTCGCGGATTTTAATAAACGGCATGAACTATCACCTGACCTTTCATTTTTGCCACACAATTTCATAGCATATGGGTCGGCATAGTGGAATTTTTTTATTGCCGATTTGCGCGCATTGTGCCATGGACAGACTTCATGGAAGGAGAAAGTGGGAAGGTAGCACAGCAAACAACAAAGGATTATTGTTGGTTACGCCGTTGTTTGCGCTTAGCTCGCTATGCGGCCCAACAGGGGGAGGTACCTGTAGGGGCAATTGTGATTGGTCCTCAGGGTCAGGTGTTAGGGGTCGGTTATAATCGTCGAGAGAGGGAGCGATCGCCTCTAGCCCATGCCGAGATGATCGCAATACAGCGGGCGGCTCGGCGTCTTGGTAATTGGCGTTTAATTGATTGTACCCTTTATGTCTCTATAGAGCCGTGTATTATGTGTGCTGGTAGCATCCTTCAAGCCCGGTTGCGGCGTTTGGTGTTTGGTAGTTTGGATCCTAAAGGCGGAGGGGTGCATAGCTTGTACCAATTGCTAAATGATGCTCGTTTAAATCATCAAGTGCGTGAAGTCATCTATCTTCCAGAGCGAGAGTGCGGCCAAATTGTTACTGATTTTTTTCGAGAACGTCGTCGACGAAGATAATGCGTCCCTCCCTCTGTCGTGGGGCTTTGGGAGGGTTATGATCAGGGTAACCTAACACAACGGCGCACAAAAGCTCTAGTTCGCCTCTTTGATATTCAGGTAAATGAGTAACACCTAAAAATTGATCGACCTCTTGCTTTATCTCAAGAGGAGCCCCCATGGTACAGCATCCTAATCCCTCAACAAAGCAGGCCAAATTAATATTTTGCACCGCCATATAAACGCTTCCAATGCTGGTTAAATACCGTTCCTCCGAGTCGTTGTGTGAGTAACAGAAGATAATGACGGGAGCATTACCCAGGGTATAAAAGAATCTTTCCGTAAATTGGTAGAGTGAGGGTTTTAATCTTTTTGCCAAAACGTCTTTGATTCCAAGCCATGATTTTTGAGAGTATTTTAAATATTCGTCACGCTTTTTTCCGGTAACAACAAAAAATCGCCAATTCTGGCGATTTTTACCGCTTGGGGCATGAAGAGCCGCTTCCAGGATACGTTCTAATTTGTCGTTTTCCACAGGGATGGGCTTGTAGGCTCTGATGGATTTGCGACTTTGGACGAGCTGATAAAAATCGTTCGGATTCATGGAAGGAAAGTATATACTAAGTATAATCTGATAACAAGGTAACAACAGGACCGCTTATGATATGGTTGCGTCCCCTTTTGGTTGCGATGCTCGCGTTTCTTTCGGCGCTTGGGTTTGGTTGGTTAGCCAAAGAAAAGGGGTGGTTTTCTTCTTGGGATTTGGTTTCAAGAAGAGAAAAAAAGATTGGTTACTTAAGTGGTCCTATTCATGGGGATGGGCCGTGGGTTGAAGTTACAAAATGGCAAAGTCACCAAGGAATTACCATACGGATTGTCTTGAATCATTTTGATCTCAGTGGAAAAAGCGAACCAGAGTTACAGGTCTTTCATGTACCATCAGCTATCGAGGGACACATTACGTATCAGGGACGTTTTATTAACTTGGCACTGGTTAATATGGATGACGATCCATGGCTAGAAATACTGGTTCCTTTCTTCGAACCAAAGCTGCTGGGTCGTGCTTATGTCCTTAAGTACGACCCCCACATTAGGCAATTTTTACGACTTAACGATCGAGAATAACACGGCAACTTATGATCGCCTATTCATTCTTTTGCAGTTACTTTTTACAGGCAACCGAGACCTCACGAGGACTATAGATTGGTCCGGTGAAGGCCCCCACTAAAATTTGTAAAGGTCCTGTACGGGTTCTTACGGAATCCCAACCGTTCGGACACATATTTTGAGGTACTACGGGATCGCTAAACTCTACAAAACCAAGGACGAAAATATGATGAAAGTCTGCAGTGTCATACTGTTTATTGTAGGTTTTACCATTTTTTAAGTGAATAGTATGGCAGCTGGATAGGATCAAAAACAAGAGCCCTAATAGTACGTTACGATAAAGATTCATGATGTACCTCCTTAATTTGTCTTTTTAGGACACCAGACCCGAACCGAACGAGGAGAATAAATACCAAGTGTTACCATAAAAATTAACACGTCGGTAGCAGTATGTTGGGTTTGTACCTGCAAAGGATTGGCACCATTACAAGCCTCGACGACATCAAACTCCTTCTCTCCAACAAGCCCACCCAACCAAAAGCCTAAACTCGCCTGATAGGTGGGTTCACTGGATAGCCGATATTTCTCTCGAGAAGAAATCGTTACTGTTGTACAACTGCTTACTAATGCAGCGACTAAACTTAACAAAATAAAATTCTTCATATACTTCCTCCCCAAATTCTTATTGGATATGTTAAAAAAAAATAAAGGGAACTCAATAAAAAGTGCTGATGCCAAATGTCAGTTTGATGTCGGCTTCTTTAATGTTACAGGATATAAGACGGACGGCCACTCATTAAAAAGGGGTAGTGAAAAAAGTTACTGAATCCTATGTCCTATATACGCAGAACTGCTGTTACTCTGCCGTTTACTGTGTCGCTCACTATTGCTCTTAAAAATGTAATTCCATTCAAGTTAAGGTTGTTAAAGGTGTATCGCGCTTGTCCGGAAGTATGGTTATAAAATTGCGCTGCTAATAAATTGCCACTTTGATCAAATAGGTGTGCTGAGTGCATGTTGTGATCAGGTCCTGCATAGCCGTGGGGGCCTTCTACGGTGACGGAATTGCCCGATCGAGAAATATCGGGTATATGTCCTGAAAAGCCTGCACTGGAGTAATTGGCTCCAGAGATTCCGGAGTCATTAATTCCGGCAACTCTAGGTAGGTCTAGATATCCAGGACCGTAGTAAATTATGCCCCTGAGTGGTTCAATGACTCGAGCAAATTGAGAATTGCTCTCTTCTTGGAAATTACTAGTAACAATTTTGTAATAATATTTGCGATCTCTTCTATCATTAACGACCACTAAAAATGAGTGGTTTCTTGGCGGTTGATAAACGTCATAGGGTAAAACAACATATGCAAAGGCTAAACCATTTGTTGCTTGAACTCTATTGTTATCCTCGACAACCCCAACTTGAGGATTAAACTGGGGTGAACTGTTGGGGAGCGGATCTTTTTTTATAATCCGATGCCCCAAAAGCTGTCGACTATCTAAGTTGAAAACCAAAATTTCAGAGACGACTGAGCCGTAAAAATTGCTATCATAGGGTTGTTCTAGGTATTGACCAGCGAGCACATTAGCTCTCGAGCCATTTGGAAGACCAACATAGATGACGGAATGGCGGTTCGTGTTACCGATTTGCATGAAGGCAGAGAGCACAGTGATGTCTCCGTAAGGGGTACCCTTATTTTGCGACCACGGTTCTAAAATAACGCCGTTAATCCGGAGTGGATTTGTCGAACTATTGGGATTTCCTATTAGGGAGGGATTTCTGGTAACGACAGGGGTTTGATTTATAAAAGATGAAGGGTCATTCACCATTGACAAATCATCTAGGGAGTTCAGTTCATTAGAAGATGATGAAGGCCAGGGAACTACCTTAAATCCCCCGCAATTTTGGAATAGAAAGGTAGTCCCCAAAGCGGCCCCAGCAGCTTGACTGATCCTATACATAAACTGTCGTCTTGACCAAGAGCCTTTCATATTCCCCCCTCTA
Source organism: Pseudobdellovibrionaceae bacterium (assembly GCA_025055135.1). Classification (GTDB taxonomy): domain Bacteria; phylum Bdellovibrionota; class Bdellovibrionia; order Bdellovibrionales; family Bdellovibrionaceae; genus JANWYU01. The sequence goes on from JANWYU010000022.1 coordinate 8,321, forward strand.
AATTAAGGTTTCAAGTCTTAAGGAATCAAAATGGAAATTCGATTTCCTTCTTACGTTATGTTATTTGAAGATAAGCGTAGAACGAATAGTTATTTCGATTTTGTCTTAAAATGATAAAGCACTGTTCAAAATTTCATCGCTCAATCACTAAAAAATTAATTCTCTAACTAAGAAAATAGAATTAAGAAAATCAGATTTTCTAACTATTTTCAGTTATTTTAATTACTCAATCAAACAACCCATCCGTATCAGTTCCTCAAACTCTTTTTCCAAAGAGCCTAACTCTTGCGTGCCATCAATCTGAAGATGTTGATATACTAAGTAAATAGAACTTGCCAATAAAAGCAAAGATAGTCCTAACTTAGGGAATCGACGTCCCACAGCTCTTAAATAGCTTTGCATTCGATGATTTTTTCCAACGTAATATTTTGATAAAAATTGTTCCACGAACCTCTCTCTAAAACTATTGTAAAAGGTTTTAGGTCCATGCTTCCTGTTTAACTGAGTCGATATCCACATCATTCGAGTTAATTTGTGAAAATCTTTGGGATCGTAGCTTGAGGTCAGCACCAAATCTGGGTATAATTTTTTTATTCCCTCAATTGCTTCACGAATAAACCGACGCTTTTCAGCCAAGGAAAGTTTTCCGGTGTGTTTCTGGGCATGATTTAACTGGTCGACGGTCCACAACCAAATATGATTATAAAGTAAATCGAATCGTGCCCTATACGACAGATTAGCTACATCCTTTATGGTTGATTCAGTAAACACAACGCTAAAAAGTAGTGCTATCAATTTCCAGGCCATATTCAGCGCACCGTCATGAAACTCGTGCTGTTCCCCGGAGGCTTTCCCGCCAAACGATGCCCTATTGGGATCAGGTTTGACGACAGATTGAGACCATTCATATTTTATCAACTCACAAAAATCCGAAATCGACTCTGAGTCTTTAAGTGAAGTATCATTAGCTTTGATTAAAAATGGAGTAAAGGTGATCATCAAAGGGACAACCCCTACGCTTAAAATGCGAGAAACAATCTTCATTAAGCCAACACTTTTATAAATGTTATAAGGCTGAGGGACCAACATAGAGCGATGTTGCTACGGTTTGGGGTTACTATTTTTTTCAGAAAACCGTACTCCTCTATTTTGTAATACGTGATCAATGTACATAATTTGATATCTTATTGTTTTGATCAGGCGTTCTCTTAACATTTGATCATCATTGGTGTTTAAGTTTACAGGAGGAATTTGAATTCGTTCATAAAACAGTGCCGAATGACCGATGAACACAGCTCCCGCAGCGAGGATTTGTTTAATTCCCAAATCTAATTGATACACATTTTTCGTCTTTAAAGACGTTAAAGTGTTGTAAAGCCCCAGCAACAAATAATACCCCTCAGCCCCTCGAGCAATGGCATTGATAAGACTTATTGAAAAACTTTTCCAACTTAACTGATTCATATAACTACCGTTTTGCAACATATAAGCCATTCGCAATAGTTCCTTACGATGATTCAGTAACTCTTCTGTCGTGTAGCGATTATAAATATGATACCAGTAATCTTTTTTATCCAATGAGGTGGAGCTGTCAGATTTCTGGGTTACGGTCATGAGTTCCGTATGTGATGCAAATGCTCCGCTAGAGGTAACGATAATCCAAGAAATAAGTAAAAAAACATATGGCTTCATATCCGTTCTCCTCCTTTTGCCAGGTCTTTTAAAAACCTAGGTGGCCGCTCGCTAGCAAAATCGACATCTGTTGTCAACGTGGACATCAATTACGAGAAAATTGTGCGCCTAGACATTTTCGTGGGCGTGGGGGCGGCGGGGGGCTCGAAAATAGGTGCGAGGGGAGAGGCTGAACAGGTCTGATAGTTTGGCCATGTAAATACAGGCGTAGCGTTCCACTTGATAAGCAAAATAACTTTCTTCATTTCCTGCGCGCATGAGCTGTCCCCATTGAGGGTTATAGGCAGCCTGCTGATTTTTTATTAGCTGGGCAATGTTGCTATCGATATCGCCAATTTGGCGTTGTATCCTTTCAATTTTTTCATCATCAACAGCGCTGTCTTCTTCATATTTCCTGGTAAGAAGTTCGGTAAGCTCGTTTTCTAAGGGCTCTTTTTGTTGCATCAACTGTTCAATTTCGCATGTAATGGGTTTCACTTTACGGTTTGTCTCAATTTCGTGGGATAGTTCCTCAATAACCATGGCTGTGCGCCAGGCGCAATCCTTTTTTAACCGCAATATATCGCCATAAATATGATCTCCTATGTATAAAATTTCATCTGGATGCAAGTTAAGATCCCGAGTAATAATGTGAGCGCACCCACCTTGATAGATGCCGGGTTTGAGGGGTTCATCATAATTTGACATTAATCCTGTTTTCGGATCTACCCTCAGTAAAGGTAATTGATCGTAAAAAAACCGAGGCTTTTGAGCATAGGTAATAACAAAGTCAAATAACTCTTGCCAAGTGGCATGGTTGTTCAAAAAAGGGTTAATTGCATAGTCAAATAATGTTTTCAGATAATGGTAATCAGAGTTGGTAACAATAAAAATTTTTTTTCCATGTTTTTTGAATTTTTCTAGTCCCAAGACAATTTCTCTTTCTTTAAGAATGTAGCGAGGCAGATCCTTTTTAACTGCGTTTTTAATAGAACCGTCCCTGTGTGCTTCATCCAAGGCAGCAAGTACGTCATCGGCCACTATTGCAAAGTCTGGAATTTGCAAGTGGGGTTTTTGTTTTTTTAGTTCGACAATCTGAGAAAACATCACAGCGTGACTGATAGAGAAGGCCGTATCAATAGCTTCAAAATTAGGATCACCCAAATCGATATAGGTTGATTTGTATATTTTATTCTGTTCTTTAAAATCAATGGGGGATAATCCATGATAAGAAGCCCTTATTGCTGAGTGACGGTTTAATTTAAGGAGGTTTCCTCTTTTTTTGTCTATAACCAATCCGCGAATTGCAAAATGAAAATTAAACTTAAAGTCTTTAATTTCCTCTGGGTAACCTTTTTGAATCAGCTTCGTTTTCAATAGCTCAAAGGAAAGGTTTTCAAAAACCTCCGAGTTGTAACGGATCAAGGTGTGATCCATGTCAAGCCCAATATAGCGTATTTTTTTTAAATTGAGTGTGCGATTGACATAAACCCGATGACGCATAGTTTTTTCTTTATAAAGCGGTTCTCGAGAAAAGCCTAGTTAAAAATAATCCCCCAAATATGGGGTGATTTAGGTATCGGTTTTGACGAGTGTCAAAAAACATGCTTAGATCATGCCATAGTGATCGATGCGAAAAAGGAGGTACCCCGTGACGAACAGCGAAAACCCTGTAGGACTTGATGGGGTGAGATTTGTTGAATTTAGTGGTTCCCTGGATTTTTTTGACCCTTTATTTCAAAGGCTGGGCTTTACTTCCATTGCTACAAACAAGGAATTGGGTTTGACCCTTTACCGACAGGGTGACATTGATTTTTTGGTGAATACGGCACGCGACAGTTATGCCCACCGGTTTTTTCAACTCCATGGTCCCTCTTTGTCGGGGATGGGGTTTCGGGTTGCAGATCAGGAGCGCGCCTTTGCCGTAGTGGCTCAAAGGGGAATTCAACAGATGCCAGAGGGATATCGGTATCTACCGTTTCCCAAGCTTTCTGGTATTGGAGAGTCCTGTGTCTACTTGGTGGACGATGGTTCCTGTGAGGAATGGTATCAAAAAATTTTTGGAGTAACCCTTAAAAACCCTCAAGTATCGGGAGCGGGTTTTATCAAGGTTGATCATTTTACTAATAATGTGCCTCGCGGCCAAATGGATCAGTGGTGCCAGTTTTACCAAAGGGTATTTAATTTTAAGGAAACACGCTATTTTCACATTCGTGGTAAAAAAACAGGCTTAGAGTCACGTGTGATGCGTTCTCCTTGTGGACAATTTTCCATACCGATCAATGAGCCCACAGAGGAAAAATCTCAGATTCAAGAGTTTTTAGATGAATACAAAGGTTCTGGAGTACAGCATTTGGCTTTGCTTACCAATGATATTATTCGCACCATGGACATGATGAAAAAAAATGCCGTACCCTTTTTAGCGCCTCCTCCGGCCACGTATTATAGGGCTTTAAAGCAAAGAGTCCCGCTGTGCACTGAAGACATAAGAACTTTGGAGACTTATGGATTGTTGGTTGATGGCGATGAACATGGTTATTTGCTACAAATTTTCACCAAAAACTTAATTGGCCCCATATTTTTTGAAATGATTCAACGAAAGAATCATTTGGGATTTGGCGAAGGGAATTTTCAGGCCCTATTCGACTCTATTGAGCAGGATCAATTTGAAAGAGGTTATTTAACGAGGGAAGAATATGTATAATCACTACAGCCAAGGCATTTATACACGACAGGCTCATAAAGCAATTCCTGAGGGATGTTTTGAGGAGGAACAAGGAAGGAAGGGTTTTTTTGGACCGGTGTCTCATTTGATTAAAAAACAACCCTCGACTCGTTGGTCTGCTATTGAGGGGGAGCTGCGCCCCCATTTGTTTGATACGCCCAAGTTACCGAGTAGGCCAGGGGTTTGGCAACGCATGTTGTATAACCACGATATTACCCTGTATTGGTTTTTTGACGAGGTAAGTAGGCAACCAGTAACAAAGGCATTTCGTAATGCAGATGGAGAAACTCTATATTTTTGTCACCGTGGAGAGGGCTTTATTTTCACTGAGTATGGTCAGCTAGAATTTCGAAAAGGGCACTATATTCTGATTCCAAAATGTGTTACCCATGG
>JANWYU010000120.1 GCA_025055135.1 Pseudobdellovibrionaceae bacterium
TTCATGATTTTTTTTGTTGCAGTAACTTGGTTACCTATTAGTTACATTATAATAACTTCGTTAAGGTCTGATAATGCTTTTGGGAGCCGCGAACTATGGATTTCTTGGGAAAATATTTCCTGGGTTAGTTATAAGAGGCTGTTTTCTCAGACTGATTTTCTGTTGTGGTTACGAAATTCGTTTTTTTTGTCTTTAGGAAGTGCTCTTGTTGGAGTTTTATTAGCGAGTACTGCTGGATATGTTCTTGCGCGCTATCGGTTTGCTGCTAAAAAAACAGTGTTAATAAGTTTGATCAGTACTCAGATGTTCCCTGCCACTATGATACTGTTACCATTGTTTATTATTTTGGCTAAGTTAAAATTGGTTGATTCCTTGGTGGGATTATTTATTCTGTACGCTTCCTCGGCCCTTCCCTTTTGTATTTGGCAGCTAAAGTCATATTATGAAACGATTCCGGTTGAATTAGAAGAAGCCGCCCGTCTTGATGGTTGTAATGAATGGCAAGTGTTTTGGCGTATTACTTTACCTTTAGCGGCCCCTGGAATTGCAGTGACAGCGCTTTTTAGCTTTATGTCGGCTTGGAGCGAATATCCTCTTGCTTCTGTTATTTTACAAAACCCGCAGTTATATACAGCCCCGTTGGGTCTTAAAAGTTTTCAAGCCAGTTTGGCAACTGAGTGGGGTCTTTACGCAGCAGGTGCTATTTTGGTTTCCATACCCGCAGTTGTTGTGTTTATGTTTCTTTCTCGTTATTTAATATCAGGATTATCATTAGGTGGGGTTAAAAGTTAGTTTATGGACGTGGAGTTTGTGAACATTCAAAAATCATTTGGAAATCAAGTGGTTGTCGATGGTTTGAGTTTAAAAATAGATAGTGGTGAGTTTGTTGTTCTACTTGGACCTTCTGGTTGTGGAAAAAGTACGTTACTTCGTATTTTATCAGGGCTAGAAATTCCTGATGCAGGAGATGTACTGGTGGGAAAAAAAAGGGTGAACGATATTAAACCATCCCAACGAAAAATCGCTATGGTTTTTCAAAATTACTCTCTCTATCCCCATATGACTGTGTTTGATAATTTGAGTTTTTCATTAAGACTATCACAAATTCCGGTAACAGAGATCAAAAAAAAAGTACATAGGGTTGCGGAACTATTAAGAATTGAGCAGTTACTAGAGCGCTACCCAAAGCAATTGAGTGGAGGACAAAGACAGCGGGTTGCTTTAGGTCGGGCTTTGATTCGGGAAACTCCCGTTGTTTTATTTGATGAACCACTATCGAATTTAGATGCTCATTTGCGAAGCACCATGCGTGCCGAAATTAAAAATTTGCACGAGAATCTCAAAAATACGGTAATTTATGTTACTCATGATCAGGTAGAGGCCATGACATTAGGGCATCGGATAGCAGTCATGCATCATGGTCGGGTCATTCAAGTAGATGATCCTTTAACCATTTATCGTAAGCCTCAAAATATTTTTGTTGCTCGTTTCATTGGTTCTCCTGAGATCAATATTCTGCATTTGAACCATATGCCTCATATTCAAATTCCCGAGGAGTGGCGGAGTCGGTTGCCATCGCCTTTATTAGGTATTCGTCCTGAAGATATGAGGGCCTATCCCAAACAGGGCATGAAAAAAATAGGGGAGGGTTATCTCACATTTATTGAAAATCTGGGTTCTCATTTTTTATATCATATAGAGGTTGATCAAAAAATCATCCGCACTTATGAGACCCCGAAAGAATTTTTGAGAACTGGGGAAAAAGTTGAGATTTTTGCGCAATTAGAAAAAATAATGGCATTTCATCCAGACACTGAATTATTAATGTCGTAAGGAATATGGGATTTTTCAATCGGTTCAATAGCTTAAAAGCACTTGCTGGCATTCTTTTGGGAAGTAACATAACGTTAGAGGCATTGACCTTTTCCTATGAAGGAAGACGTACAGTTGCCGTTCAATTTTTTCAGTGGTCTTGGGAATCGATTGCTCGAGAGTGCGAGACTTATTTAGGACCGTATGGTTTTGCAGCAGCTTTGGTGCCACCACCCCATGAACATATTGTCCGGCCTTACGGGCCTTGGTGGGAGCGATACCAAATTGTGAGTTACCAGTTGTATACCCGTTCGGGTTCAGAAGTGGCATTTAGGAATATGATTGCCCGTTGTAAAAAGGCAGGAGTCGATATTTATGCTGATATGGTGCTTAACCACATGGCTGGCTTTGTTGATGGGGTTGGCTTTTGGGGTTCACCATTTACTCATTTTGAATATCCCGGCGTTTGGGAAAGGAAACATTTTAATAATTGTGGTCGACATGGGGACAACATTATTCGCAACTTTAAAGACAAATATGAACTTCAATATTGTCAATTACTTAATTTAGCTGATTTAGCAACAGGCTCTGAGCAAGTGAGAACACGATTGCGGCAGGAGATGGAACGGTTATCAGAAATGGGGGTAGCAGGATTTCGAATTGATGCTGCCAAACATATCCCAACTCAAGATATCCGAGCCATTACGTCGGGACTTTCAAAAAAACCTTATATTTTTCAAGAACTTATCATAAGTCCTGGTGATCCTGTTACCTATGCAGAATATGCGCCCAATGGGGATATGACCTTTTTTGCCTTTCCTTATTTAGTAGGGAAAAGTTTTAAAGACAGAGAATTAGAGTTACTCACTCGTTTGCCTTCAATCGCCATTCCGAGTGATCTTGCTATTGTTTTTATAGATAATCATGATCTTCAGAGAATGGAGGATCGCTCATGGCTTGTGAGTTACCAAAGAGACGGTCTTTTATTTCGTTGGGCTCAAGTGTTTTTGCTAACCTATCCTTATGGGTATCCCTTTTTGTTATCGGGATATTTTTTTCAAAATTTTGATGAAGGTCCCCCATTAGAGGGGACTGGATTTATCAAAGAGGTAGTATTTAAAAGGGATGGCTCGTGTGAAATACCTTGGTCTTGTGAACATCGGTTACCAGAGATACCCTTTTTGGTTTATTTTCGGAATAAACTTGATTCTCAATTTTATGTAAGTCGGATGATTTTTCATGAAAAAAATCAACTCATTTTTCAAAGAGGAAATAACAATTTGGTAGCTTTTAATCTTCACGAAACAAAAAGCCTTGATTTAAATCTAGCTTTTTATTTAGAAAAAGGAAATTATTGTTACCTGTTGTTAAGCTCAAAAACTGAAAATACAAAATATGAAAACCCTTTATGCCCTAACCAGATGCGCATTCACAAATCTTCTCATTGGCAGTTGCCACCCCAATCGGTTATTGTGTTACTAAGGGTAGTGAATGTTGACCAAAAAAAATAAAAATACAGATTCTTTTGTAATTGGAATAGATTTGGGTGGAACTAAGGTAGCTGCTGCTTTGGTGAAGCAGTCTGGTGAATTACTTTATCAAGCAAAAGTTGTTTTAGGCTTGCAATCATATTCTTCCCCAAGACAAAAGAAGACGCGGTTGATTGAGGCCATACGAGAGGTTTGTTGGTCTTTGTGGGAAAGACAAACTACTGATGTTCGAAAAAAAATTAAAGGTATTGGCTTAGCAAGTGCTGGACCGTTAAATGTCGATAAAAAAATTTTAATCCATCCGGCCAATTTTCCAGGATTTGGATTTTTTGCCATTGTTGATCGATTAAAAAAAGAACTATTGAATTGGGGTTTTCCTGATGTTCCGATTGCCTTTCAGAACGATGCTATGGCAGCGGCACTTGGGGAAATGTGGTTAGGTGGAGCGCGGGATCTTAGGACCTTTGCTGTGGTTACCGTTGGGACAGGAATTGGTACGGGGGTCATTATTAACGGCCAACCCTGTCAGAGCGGGGGAATGGGCAGTGAGTTTGGTCATCTTTTTGTGAATATTACTTCATGTGATCATTTTTTATCGGTAGTTCCTGGAACTGTAGAGGGCATTGCTTCTGGTACTGGAATCATTCGCAGAGCAAGGGAAGAAATGGGGATTACCTGTAATTCTGTGGAAGATTTGATCCACCGTTACCCACAGGAAAGTAAAATTTTGTTTGAAACAAGTGCTCGAGCGCTTGGGATCTTGTTTTACAATTTAAGTGTTGGGTTACATTTGCAAAAAATTTTTGTTGGCGGTGGGATGAGTCAAATTCACCAGTGGTTTCTACCTCAGGCTATCAGTTGGTATCGCAGATTGATTCGGGAAAGACATCATCGCTTTGAATGTCCAGTGGAGCTTGCCCATCTCGGTCCTGATGCGGGAGTGCTTGGTGCCGCTTATTGTGCTGTAAGCTTATTGTCTGGTACCACTGATTCGAATTCGTAAATTTGGATTTGGTTACCAAGACGCAATTGTAAATAGTTTACTACTGATAATGCAGTGATTCCTTCGATGAGGTAATATCTTCCTAAGTAAGGATGGTCTTTACTGTTAACTCGTAAGAAAGAGGGCAAAACTCTATTTAATACAGGATTTGTTGCTACTTGAGCCTGCAATTGGAGCCCCTGGTGTGATAGAAAAACTTTAGTCGGTTGATAACCTGTTTTCATTAAGTAATCGATTGCGGTTTTACGATTAATCACAAAGTTTTTTTCCTCTTGGCTTTTTAACGCCAATGCCAAGACCTCAAGGGGCCATGTATTTGAGTTTTGAACATTTAGGGCCTC
>JANWYU010000208.1 GCA_025055135.1 Pseudobdellovibrionaceae bacterium
CTTTGTGGAGGATCCTATGGAGCAATTGTGGGGGGCGATTCAGGCGGTTTTTCGATCATGGAATGCCCCTCGGGCGGTAACATATCGCCAACTTCACGATATTCCTGATCATTGGGGAACGGCAGTTAATGTTCAGGCAATGGTTTTTGGTAACATGGGAAATGATTCTGCAACTGGAGTGGCTTTTACTCGCAATCCGGCTACGGGGGTAAAAGAGCTTTATGGAGAGTTTTTGGTTAATGCTCAGGGAGAGGACGTAGTGGCAGGTATTCGGACGCCTCGTCCCCTTCAAGAAATGGAACAGTTGATGCCGGAGGTTTTTCAGCAGTTACTGGGTATCTTTGGCCGATTAGAGAAGCACTACCGAGATGTGCAGGATGTGGAGTTTACCGTGGAACGCGGGCGTTTGTGGATGTTGCAGACTCGCAATGGTAAGCGAACGGCCCGAGCAGCTCTTAAAATCGTATGTGATTTTATGGATGAGGGGTTAGTGACAGAACAAGAGGCACTCTTGCGAATTGCTCCTAAGTCATTGGATCAACTATTGCATCCTACGTTGGATCCACAAGCTCCTAAAGTGTTACTGGCTCAAGGGTTACCTGCTTCTCCTGGAGGAGTCTCAGGTAGAATTGTATTACACAGTGAAAAGGCGGTAGAGTGGAAGGCACGGGGAGAGAAGGTCATTTTAGTGCGACTAGAAACCTCTCCGGAGGATATTGCGGGGATGAACGCCGCTGTTGGGATATTAACCAGTCGGGGGGGGATGACCTCCCATGCTGCCGTAGTGGCTCGGGGTATGGGAAAATGCTGTATTGTTGGTTGTGGTGAGTTGCAGATTGATGAAGAGAATAAAACCGTTCGTGCTCGAGGTTACCTATTAAAAGAAGGGGATACCATCACTTTGGATGGTAGCTCTGGTGAGGTTTACTTAGGGGAAGTGCCTAGTCGGCCGCCTGAGTTGAGCCAAGATTTCGAACGGATTATGAATTTAGCCGATCGTTTTCGTCGGTTACAGGTGCGTGCTAACGCGGACACACCAACTGATGCTCAATTGGCCCGTCGCTTTGGGGCGCAAGGAATTGGTTTATGTCGCACGGAGCATATGTTTTTTGGAGCAGATCGTATCGATTACATGCGGCGTATGATTTTGGCTTCTTCTTCGGAGGAAAGGGCTCAAGCACTGAAGAAGTTGTTACCCATTCAGCAGAAGGATTTTTATGAAATTTTTAAAGAGATGAAAGGGCTACCTGTTACCATTCGACTATTGGATCCTCCCTTGCATGAATTTGTTCCTCATGGAGAAAAGGAGATAAGAGAGTTTGCCCAACGCAACCAATTGGATTTTGCTCAAGTAAAAAGTCAAGTACAGAGCCTTCATGAATTTAATCCCATGTTAGGTCATCGTGGGTGTCGTTTGGGAATTAGTTACCCAGAGATTTATCGGATGCAGGTGCAGGCTATAGCGGGAGCAGCAGCCCAATTAGTGAAAGAAGGGATTTCGGTGCAGCCGGAAATCATGATTCCCTTAGTGGCTACAGCAAAGGAAATGCGTCAGCTGCGTGCTTTAGTGGAAGAGGAAGTCAAAAAGGTCCAGCAACAAATGCAAATAACTTTTGATTATGCCATAGGCACTATGATTGAGTTACCAAGGGCTGCGTTGGTAGCAGATCAACTGGCAGTTGATGCCGAGTTTTTTAGCTTTGGCACCAACGATTTGACTCAGACTACCCTTGGTCTATCTCGGGATGATGCTGGGCGTTTTTTACCTCAATATGTTGAGCAAGGTATTTATGCTAAAGATCCTTTTGTAACGTTAGATCGAGATGGAGTGGGTGCATTGGTGAAGACGGGCATTGACTTAGGAAGAAAATCCCGGCCAAAGTTAAAAATTGGGGTGTGTGGTGAACATGGGGGGGATCCGGACTCTATCGAATTTTTCCATGGGGTTGGTTTGGATTATGTGAGTTGTTCCCCTTTTCGGGTTCCTGTGGCTCGTTTAAGTGCGGCTCAGGCTGCTATTAAACAAGAAGTTGATAAGAAGTGAACAGGAAGTGGCATGAAATAAGTACGGTAACAAGGAATTATGCGCATTAAGAAATTAGAATTAATTGGCTTTAAGTCTTTTAAAGATCGAACGGTAATTCAGTTTGATGCCGGTATCACTGGGATCGTAGGCCCCAATGGCTGTGGAAAGTCGAATATTGTGGATGCTTTACTTTGGGTAATGGGGGAAATGTCAGTAAAAGAGCTGCGCGGCTCTCAGATGCAGGATGTGATATTTGCTGGGGCTGAGGGCTTTTCGCCTGCGGGCATGGCGGAGGTTTCTCTTACCTTGGAAAACGATGGGGGGCCTTTTCCCCTTAAATACTTAAAGTTTTCAGAAATTATGGTTACAAGAAGGCTTTTTCGCAATGGCGAGAGTGAGTATTTTATTAATCGGGAACCTGCCCGCCTTCGGGATATTCAGGAAATATTTATGGATACGGGGGCTGGTGCCAAAGGTTTTTCCATAATTCAGCAAGGAATGATTGGCCGATTGATTATGGCCAAACCTGAGGAAAAACGAATGCTCATCGAAGAAGCTGCTGGAATTACCAAATTTAAAGCTCGCAAGCGCGAATCACAAAGAAAGTTGCAGGTTACTGATCAGAACTTGGTGCGCTTAGCGGATGTTATGTCAGAATTAAAGCGTCAGGTAGAGCACTTAAAAAAGCAGGTTGAAAAGGCTGAGCGTTACCGACAGATCAAGAAAGAAATTGAAGGGGTTGATTTAAAATTAGCTAGTCATGACTATGGGCAGTTGCAGAAGTCGAAAGAAGAGGCGCAAAAGAAATGGCAACTATTGCAGGAGCGACAGCAAGGGTTGGTCACTCAGGTGAGGAGCTTAGAAGCAGAGTTAGAAGGCGTGAAATTGGAAATGGCTCGTTTGCAAAGTGAAGTTGATCAAAAAACTCAGTTAGTGCAAGAAAAACAAAATCTGGTTCAAAGGTTAGAGCTAGAAATTCAAAAACTCAACCATGAGATAGAGCAGGCCAGAACCCGTGGTGAGCTTACGGGATCTCGTCGCTTGCAGGCCCAGGAGCGAGAAGCCCTTTTGAAAAAAGAATATCAGGAAATGAAAAATCAATCAGAACATTTGTGGTCAGAGATCCGCAGGCTACAAGAGGAATTTCAAGAGCAAGAGGCATGCTACTTGGAACAAGAAAGACAAATGGAGGAGCTAGATCAGGAATTAACCGTGGTTCGTCAAGAACTATTTGCTTTGGGGCAATCGGAGAGTCAAATTGTTGGAAAAAATCAGGTATTACAGCAACAGCTTCAGGAAAGTGAAAGAAAATTCGCAGAGTCGGTTCGTTTGCTGTCTGAGATGCAGAATGCTCTACAACAGGCTAGTGAAGGTTGGGAACAGGCTCGAAGGGAAACCCAGCTGATACAAAACAAGAGAGCAGATTTTTATAACCAGAAACTCAACTTGCAAAAACTTATTGACCAGAAAAATGATGAATTGAGGCATTTGCAAGCCCAGGGAAATGGGCTCAAAGAAGAAATTGGCATGCTTGAGGCACGCTGGAAGGCTTTGCAAGAACTTGAGTTAAATTTTGAAGGGTATTCTGAGGGCGTGAAGCATGTAATTCGCTGGAGGCAATCCCTGGCTACACTGCATAGTCAAGGAGGATCTGACGTTCCGGTAACGCTTTATCAAGTGATTGAGGTAACTCCCGGTTTTGAACGGGCATTAGAGTCTGCGTTAGGTCGGCGCTTGCAGGCCTTGGTGGTAGATGAAAACCAACATATTATTGAGGCGGCTCGCTATTTAAGGTCGGAAAAGAAGGGCCAGGCGAGTTTTATCAATTTAAAGGAGTGGTCCGTTCAGGCATCCAATCTCAGCATGTTACCCAGTGAGGAGCCAAAAGGAGAGGATGTTTATTTATTAAAAGATCAAGTGCGGATTAAAGGGTCAGTACCTCCTTTAGTTATTAATCATTTACTGGATCGAGTTGCGGTAACATCAACATTGATTCGCGCCCTGGAGCTCAAAAAGCAATTTCCTGAGTGGATGTTTGTGAGTCAAGAGGGTGACCTTGTAGATCGTGATGGGATGGTATTGGTGGGTGAGGAGGCGGCTCAGCTTTTGCATAGAAAGCGGGAAATGCAGGATCTTTCTCTGCAAATCGAAGAATCTAAGGGTAAATTGGCATTGGTGGTTGAGGTTATAAAAAAGCATGAAGAAGAAAAAATAGAGCTAGAGCGGAAGGTTAAAGAAATTGACGAGCAGCTTGTGCTTTTAGATCAACAGATTACTGAATTTAACAAGCAGGTTAATCGGTGGGAAATTGAACTCAATCATCTCAATTTTTCTATAGATCGATTGCGATTGGAGCAACAAAAGAATGCAGAACAAGTGGCGGGGCTGAAGCAAAAAATCGAGGAATTTGAGTCTCATCGTCAGGGTTTGTTGCAGCGTAAGGAACATTTGGAAGAGAAAAAATCATTACTTTCCGATCAGTTGGTAGTATTGCAGAGGGAATGTTCCCAAATGCAAGAGAGGGTGACTGAGAGTAAGTTGCAAATAACTGAAAAAACAACGTTATATCAGTCGTTTGCCCAACAATGTGACCGTTTGAAAAAGGACCTTGATCAAGTTCAAGAGGAATTATCTCGAATGGATCGTGAATCTCAGGATGCTAGCGCAACTCTTCACCGCAATCAAATTTTACTTGAAGAAAGGAAAGTGGCCTTTGAACGGGAAGTCAATGGTCTGCAAAAGATTCGAGAGTCAGTGGAATTGGTACAAGAGGAATTTTCTCAGTGGCAATTGAAGCAACAAGAACTTAGTCAGGCTTTGCAGTCTCTTCAACAAGACTTGAATCAGTGTTACCAAAATGTACATGCTGCTCAATTAGAGTTTGAACAGATAAGGCTTCGAGAAAATGTGTTGGTGGATCAGGTGCGAGAAAAATATTTTTTGTTGTTACCAGATATTTTTGAACAATATAAGGAAGAAGAATTGGTTCGCCATTTAGAAGAGGAGCGTTTAAGAGAGCTTAGGGAAAAACTGCAGAAAATGGGGGAAGTTAATCTTGCTGCGATTCAAGAGTATGAGGAATTACAGAAGCGTTACCAATTTTTGAACGATCAATATCAGGACTTGTTGCAGGCCAAGGATCAGTTAAAACGAGTTATCGATCGTATCAATCATATTTGTACTCAACGCTTCAAAGAGACCTTTCATCAGGTGAATGAGCGTTTTATGAGGGTATTTCCAGCCCTTTTTGGTGGAGGAGAGGCTCAACTGGTGTTGGTGGAAGGAGAAGAATCACAACAAGATGGCCCTGGCATTGATATCGTTGCAAAACCGCCTGGTAAAAAAATGCAGAGCTTGTCTCTTTTGTCTGGTGGGGAAAAGGCCTTAACTGCGGTGGCATTGATTTTTGCTATCTTTTTGGTTAAACCGTCACCGTACTGTTTGTTAGATGAGGTGGATGCCCCCTTAGATGATGCTAATGTAACCCGCTTTAATGATTTAATTAGGGAAATGGCAAAAAGATCGCAAATTATTCTGGTTACCCATAATAAACACACCATGGAGGTGGCCCATCGTCTTTATGGAGTGACCATGCAGACGAAAGGTGTTTCTACCATGGTATCTGTGAATTTAGAGGAGGTCGGTTGATTACCGAGGTAACAACAAAGATCTGAGCAAGTTCCATTAGGTGGTGGCTTTTTGGCCCTACTTTTGGACTGCAATTTGCTAGATCTTTATCTGAGTCCAAAAACGCAAATGCGTAATACGAAGGGGGTTTTTTTATGAGAAAAAGGAATATTTTTGTGGCAACCTTACTGGGTTTTTTATGGGGCCTCAGTTATATGGGAGGCGCTTCCGTTGGCTGGGCACGCTTGTCCAGTGAGCCCGAGGATGGGGTTATTGGTGAGATCGATTTAATTGGCACGGGGGGAGGTTCTTCTTCTCGACCACCGGGGTTTGTGCGTCCTGATCCTGAAGATCCTCCGCGTTATGGTGGCCGTCCTCCAGGAGGGCCGGTGCGTCCTGACCCCGATGATCGTCCTCCGCGCCCAGGTCGTCCTCCGCAACCGACTCCGCCGCCACGTCCACCAAATCCGTTCCCTCCACCTCCTTACGATCCACAACCACCTTATAATCCTGTTCCTCCGTATGAACCTGTTCCTCCGTACGAACCTGAACCTCCTTATCGTCCACCAACTCCACCGCCACCACCCAACCATTCATTTGAGGTTCGCAAATTATGGAATAGGGCAGTCTATTACGAACGCCTGGACCTCATGTGGGAGTTGAACTTGAACTATGCGTACTACGGCTATCGTATTCTTGAGGTAGTGGTCGTTGCCCGTCGCTTAGATTCGTGGTCTTCTGGATGGCTTGAGCTGCGAACGTCCTATTGGGATGATAATCGTGAATTGATCGTTTGGTCATGGTCTCCTGTTCAGTATCGATTCCCGATATTTGGCTATCAACGGGTGGGGATCGATTTACGCACTCTTGATTTGTACGTTCGTGATAGCTACATCTACGAAATTCGGGTGCGGTTAGCGCGTCGTTAATAGTGAACTCATTTGGGTTTCGTTGAGCGCAAGAATAAGGGCCAGTCTCGATTTGAGACAGGCCCTTGTTTTTTTTGGCATTTCCTAGGCTTCTTTAAAAAATTTTTTTAAAAGTCCGATGGAAAACATATGGGCTTTGTTGTTACATTTTGGGGAACACGAGGATCGATCCCTAGTGGGCCGACTCCGCGGCTAATGGGTCATTTGGTTGAGGATTTCATCCAAGCCATGGTAGCTAAGAAGCACCTAACGCCTTCTGAGATCAAGAGTTTTTTGGGAAGACGTGGGAAGGAATTTTTAATACAAGGGACTGATACCACTTGTGTTTCTATTGAAAGTAATGAAGTATCGTTTGTGATCGATGCAGGTAGTGGTCTTCGTCGGTTCGGAGATTATTTATTAAAAAGAAGACCTCAACAAAAGATCCACCACATTTTTTTTACGCACTTTCATTGGGATCACCTTATTGGATTACCTTTTTTCGCCCCGATGTTTCGTGAAGATCATGAAATTCACCTTTATGCTGTGCAAGCGGAGTTAGAGTATTGTATCAAGACCAAATTTTCTAAACCATTTTTTCCTGTACCGTTTACGGCCATTGCTAAACGGGTTCATTTTCATCGTCTTGAGCCCCGCAAGCCATATTCGATAGGAGGCTTTCATGTTACTCCATACCAACTTGATCATCCAGATCCGTGTTGGGGCTACAAGGTCGAATTTCAAGGGTGTGCTTATGCCCACTGTGTGGATACTGAGGGGACTCGAGTAAGTCGTGAGGACTTGGGTGAGGATTTACCCCTCTATCAGAACGTTCAACTTCTGTATTTTGATGCTCAATACACGTTACCAGAGTTGGTTGATAAGGCTAATTGGGGTCACAGTGCCGCCCAAGTAGGGTTAGATATTGC
The DNA here is from genome assembly GCA_025055135.1 of Pseudobdellovibrionaceae bacterium. GTDB lineage: Bacteria > Bdellovibrionota > Bdellovibrionia > Bdellovibrionales > Bdellovibrionaceae > JANWYU01. Next base: position 7,491 of record JANWYU010000208.1, read on the forward strand.
GATTCGTGAGGGCATTCCTTTTGTTTTATTTGGGCATCATGATCCCAACAGTCATTGGATCCGCTTTCAACAATTTAAAAAACAGGTAACACAATATCTAAAATGGAGATTCGAAACCTTCCAGGCAAATCGTATTCAGTTACCTAAAGTAAAGTGGCGTTTTGCTTATGATGGGTTACGCATCAATATGTTAAAATTAAAAGAAAATATTGGGAGTTAAAATTGTGAATAAAGAGAAGGGTGGTGATAATGTCACATCGAGTTTGTCTTCCCAAGACTTAAAATGGGATTCTGTTGGTCTTGAGCTTACCGATGCCACAATCATATGTCACTGTCGCCAGGTTAACTGGGAAAAAATCAAAAAGTTCATAAAGGTGGGAGCTACGGATTTACCGCAACTCATTCAAAGATCTCGTGCTGGAACTGGCTGTGGAAGTTGTCGTGAACATTTAAAAAAAATTCTTTCTTCAATATGATGATCGATTTTAAGAGGCGCGATTTTGTTTTTGTAAGTGATCTTGCATCGATAGTTTGTTTTTTCTGGCTAAGAAGTCTTGTAACATTTTTAGGTAACTAAGATCTTGAATATTGCTTTCTGCCCAGGCAACCCACATACCGTCTATTTGATCCTTATGAAAAACGGGAATAACGGTTAAATAGGATGGTTCACTTCTTTGCAATCCTTTTTGAAAAAGTTCTGTGACGGGATTATTTGGTACTAAGTAGCCGTGATACTCTTTTTTCGTGCGCCAGACAATGCGAAATGGTGAAGGTTCATCCACTTTGATGGTTACCGGATGGTGACATTTATGGGATCCATTCTCCGGTATTAATTGCCCGTTATTGAGCTTCAAGTAGATATAACCTTGGTAAGGGCTCGGATATTCTCCTGGTAGATCGGAAGATAGGGAGGGTTGCTCACTACGAATAACCTTCACATCAAAGTTGGATAAGGTAAATTGCGATTGATGGGTGGGATGGGAAGTTGGCGTTGGATCTTTACTTTTTAAATGAGGATGGATTGGGTGGCCTTTATCAGGGGTGTGAGGAAGGGGTTTCGCTTGGTCAGCTTCCACCTTTAAATTTTGTATTGTTGCTAGGGGGGTGGATATTAGGTTTAATCCCAAGTCCAAGGCATCGGACGTATCAAAAGAGATGCCTTGGTTTACATTACTGGCGGTCGAAGAAGTATCTGGTTTTAGGGATGTGTTGGCTATTGCGAGTTCATCCGAGGTTGGGCTTATGGCATCTTTTGTTGTGCCTCCGACAACGTCCAAACTGAGTCCCTCTGGCAAGTCATCAAATGGCGATGAGATAGGTTGTTCAATTTTTTGTTCCTGGACTTCTTCAATGAGCGAATCAAATGGATTTTCGGGTAAATTTTTTTCCTTAGTAGGTTGGTTCGTTACTGTAATGTTGTTTGTTCGACGATTAATGGATTGATTATTATGGGTTGCTACAGGATTGGGCGTTGCTACGGGAGTCCGGATTTTTTTCCAAAATTGAACCAGCGCTTGGTGGGAGCAACGGAGTACGATCCAGTTGGGATTTAAGGGGACAGGAATGGAACTTAGGTCCCTAAGATCTGATATTCCCCAATAAACCACTTCCTCCCATTGATAAATGGGAAAGAATGTTTCGCTTATATAGGGACTAACGGGGGAATTCTGCCACTGTTTCATCCACCCCGCTGGAGGTTCAAAATGATTAAAAAACTCGTCACTTAATCGCAAAGACTCCATCTAAGTTCAGATCGGTTCTCATTGAAAAATGTTAATAGTTTAAGTAAAACACAAAATGCATGATTAAGCCCATTTATCTGGATCATAATGCGACAACTCCCTTATTACGGGAGGTTCAAGAAGCCCTTATCGACTTATTGGGAAAGGATAATTGGTGGGGCAACCCCAGTTCTATTCATTGGGCTGGGCGACGGCCTAAGGAACTGATGCGCTTGGCCCGCCAGCAGGTAGCCCAAGTCCTCAAATGCTCTCCTTTGGATGTGGTTTTTACCAGTGGAGCTACTGAGAGTAATAATACAGTGATCAGGGCAGTGGTGGAGGGGGCTAAACAATGCGCCCCCGATGGTAAGGGTCGTTATCGCATTATTAGTTCGGCTGTTGAGCATCCCAGTGTCTTACAGGCTCTGCAATATTTTTCGGATCAAAAATTAATCGAATGGATTTCGATTCCGTTAACCCCATGTGGTGAGTGGGATTGGGAAAAATTCGAGAAAGCGCTTAATGAAGAAACCCTCTTAGTTTCTGTTATGGCGGCTAATAACGAAACGGGGGTTATTTTACCTGTGGAAGAAATTGCCCGTCGAGCGAAACAACGGGGGGCTTTATTTCATAGTGATGTTACCCAAGCCTTTCTTAAAGTTCCCTTGGATTTTGGATTATTTGATTATGCCAGTTTGTCAGGTCACAAAGTATATGCCTTAAAAGGCGTAGGTGTTCTGTTTGTCAATAAGCAGGCTCCCTTTCGTAATTTGTTATGGGGCGGTAGTCAGGAGCGTTCGCGACGTGCGGGTACTGAGAATGTTTTGGCGATTGCCTCTTTGGGATTTGCCATTCAGGCTTTGGGTCAGAATTATCAAGGGTGGGAAAATCGCCTTCAAGATCTTAGGGATTATTTTGAAGAACAGATTCTTAGTAACATAGGACGAGTAACAATAACTCATCGTGAACGACCGCGCTTGCCGAATACTTCTCATATTCGAATTGAAGGAATTGAAAGTGAAACTCTATTAATGAAATTAGATTTAGAGGGCTTTGCGGTATCGGCAGGATCGGCGTGTTCTAGTGGTCGTTCCGCTCCCAGTGCAACCCTTTTAGCCATGGGACTTTCCTCTCAGGAGGCTCAATCGAGCTTGCGGGTTAGTCTGGGAATTGGTAACACTAAGGAGCAGATTGATTCATTTGTTTCTGCATTAGTAAGAAGCGTTGAATTTTTGAGGAAAAGATCCCCCATGGAGGTTCGTCCATGAGAGTTTTGGTAGCCATGAGTGGTGGAGTCGACAGCTCGGTAGCTGCCTATCTTTTACAGCAAAATGGATACCAGGTCATAGGGGCTACCATGCAAGTATGGGACTACTCTCAATGTAATATCGATGAGGGTCAGGGTACTTGCTGTAGTAGTGTGGATGTAGAGGATGCGCGGGCTGTGGCTGATCGTTTGCAAATACCGTTTTATGTGATTAATTGTGAAAAAGAGTTTCGCCAAAAGGTGATTGATCCGTTTGTTGAAAGCTATTTGAAGGGTGAAACTCCTTTACCATGCAGTTACTGTAATTACTTTCTTAAATTTGATTATTTAGTTCGCAAAATGGAAGAACTGGAGTGTGATTTTTTAGCCACTGGTCATTATGCTCAAATTGAGCAGAAGGGGGATAAGAAATTCTTAAAAATAGCTCAAGATGAATGGAAGGACCAGAGTTACTTTTTATTTCAGTTACCATATCACTTATTGGATCGGTTACTTTTTCCAGTGGGCCATTTGACTAAAAAAGAGGTGCGTCAGATCGCGGAAAAGTTGCAATTGCCGGTGGCGCGCAAGAAAGACAGCACGGGTATTTGTTTTGTGGGAGACGGCGATTATGCTGACTTTGTTGAGGGCTACAAATCAATGAAAGAGGTGGAATCTCTAAAGGGCGTAATCAGGCGTTACCCAAGTGGAGAAATTATGGGATGGCACAATGGGATTCATCGATTTACCATTGGGCAAAGTCGAGGTCTTGGAATGACCTATCATCAAAAGTTGTTTGTTGTTCGGATTGATCCTGATACCCGCACGGTGTGGGTGGGAGACGAACAATATCTTTATCAAAAGAAGGCCTTTGTTCGGGATATTCATTGGTTAGTGGACGAGCCGTTTTTGGATCGAAAGATTAGAGTAAAAATTCGTTCTTTGCACAAGGGTGCGTTGGGACGATTATTACGCTCTGACGAAGGACGCTATTTTATTGAGTTCGAGAAAGAGGAAAGGGCTGTTACCCCAGGACAGGCGGCGGTATTTTATCATGGGGATTATGTAGTGGGGGGTGGATGGATCGAGCGGTAGTACATTTCCACACCTTTGGTTGCAAAGTGAACACCTATGATTCTGGTCTTTTGCAGCATAAGGCACTGGAAGATGCTGATTTTTATCAAGTTTGGAGGCATGAACGTTGTCCATCGATTCATGTGATTAATTCCTGTGCGGTAACTCAGGAGGCTACTGCAGATGCCATTCGTCTTGCTCGTAAGCTGAAATCTGCTGACCCTTTTTCCCTAGTGGTTTTAACTGGCTGTGCCGCTCAAGTGGAGGGTAGACAGTTACTGAAATATCCTTTTGTGGATCTTATTGTCGGTAACTCTCATAAGCAGGATCTTTTCACAATAGTAACTAATTATCTTAAAAGCCAAAGAGAAGGAGAGCGTCTGCATCATTCCTCTATATTTAAATCTTGGTCTTTGGGAGAAGGAGGAGGGGAAGAAAGCCATCACACCCGTGCCTTTCTCAAAATTCAAGACGGTTGTAATTCTTTTTGTTCATTTTGCATTATTCCTTATGCACGTGGCAAAAGCCGCAGCATCCCCATGGTAACACTTGTTCAGAGAATTCGTGAACTAGAATCAAGGGGGTTTCAAGAGGTGGTGTTAACCGGGGTTCATATTGGAGATTATCGAGACGGGGATTATGTTTTAGAGGATTTGATTCATTTTATTTTGGAAAACACCAAGATTCCGCGCTTACGGTTAACTTCTTTAGAACCAAACGAGGTGAGTGATCGTTTGATGGACCATTTCCAAAATGATCGTTTATGTCCTCATTTCCATCTTAGTATCCAAAGTGCAAGTGATCTTGTTTTAAAAAATATGAAAAGAAAATACGGAGCTCAAGCAATTCAAGATTGTTTATTGAAGATCCAAGATAGAGTCCCTCATGCCTTTGTGGGTATGGACATTATTGTGGGATTTCCTTCGGAAACTGATGAGGATTTTTCGGTAACCTATCAAACCCTGGAGCAAACGCCTTGGACCCGACTGCATGTGTTTCCCTACAGTGAACGTAAAGGAACTCGAGCAAGCCTGATGCCTCAGTTACCCATATCTCTTCGTAAAGAAAGGGCAAAGATTTTGTTGAATTTGTCCCAAGAAAGATTTAACCGGGAGGCTCAAAAGCAATTAGGAAAAACCAAGCGGGCTTTAATATTAAATCAGGGAGGCAAGGGATTAACCCGGGACTATTGGACTGTGAAATTGTGTGGTGATAAAGAAGTACCGGTTAATCAGGAAATTGAAGTAAAACCAGTTGCTTTGGAGAAAAAGCCTCACGGACAGCAAATTGAATTGATCGTTCAGTAATTTTCTATCATGGAACAAAAATGGTTACCTATTTCCTTTACAAATCCTAAATTACTGGAGCAGGCCCTCACACATAAAAGTTACTCAACTCAAGTAGATGACTATGAGAAATTAGAGTTATTGGGCGATAGCGTGTTAAATCTTGTGATTCTAGAAAAGCTAATGAAGGCGTTTCCTAACGATAGTGAGGGCGATTTGTCCCGTAAAAGGGCGGCGTTGGTTAATCAATCATTTTTGTCCCAGATGGCTTTACAGATGGGGGTTGAAAAAAGCATTCGTGTGGGAACGCCGGAAAAAAAAATGGGGATGCAAAAAAGACCAAGTATTTTGGCAGCAGTCTTGGAGGCTGTGTTTGGTGCAGTTTATATCGATCAGGGCTTTGATTCGGTTCGCTTTTTGGTGGATGCGTGGTTTGGTCCCTTTATCAACTCTGCTAATACCTTAAGTTTTGACTTTAAAACCCAGCTTCAAGAGAAGGCACAAGAGCTATTTAAAGTGACCCCCTCTTATAGGCTTTTGGCTTCCAAAGCCCAGCGGGGGAGAACTCTGTTTCAAGTAGGGGTTTTTCTTCGTGAAAGATGCTTGGCAAAAGCGGTCGGCTCAAATAAAAAAGAAGCAGAACAAAAGGCAGCTAAAAAGGCCTTAGCTATGCTCAAAGAAAATAAAACGGGTCTATTATAAAGCGGTGTTTGATTTATGGTATCATTTCGTGCTGGTTACCTTGGTTTGATTGGGTTACCCAATTCAGGAAAGAGCACGTTACTTAATAGTTTGGTTCAACAGAAGGTTTCTATTGTGTCGCCCAAGCCCCAAACTACACGACAGAGGATATTAGGTTTGTGTTCATTTTCTTCATATCAGGTGATATTGGTGGATGCCCCTGGTTTGATTAAGGCTAGTTCAGGACTTAATGCCTTTTTAGAAAAAGAGGCCATTCATGTAATTAAGGAAAGTGATGCTTTGGTGGCAGTGCTTTCTTTGGATGTGGATAGCAAGCAGTCGTTAGATGAAGTGGTGAATTTGGTGCACCGATCGAATAAACCATGGTTTGTGGTAGTTACTAAAATTGATCTAGTTCATTTGAGCCACCGGAAGCTGCAATTAGTTGATGATTTAAAGCAAAATTTTCCTGAAGTTCCAGTGCTGACTTTCTCTAATACTTGGACGGGTAGTGAACTTGATAGCTTTAGGGCCGATTTTTTTAGCACGTGTCATCCTATGCTTCCACCGATGCCGTGTCCGTTGTTTGACGTAGATTTAGTAACACCTCATTCTTTGCGAGATTTATCTGCTGAGATTATTCGAGAAAAATGTTTTTTGGAACTTTCTGACGAGCTACCTTACCAGATTGCGGTTCGTATTCGCACTTTTTCTGAGAGCGAGAAATTTGCTAAAATTGAAGCTGATATTATTGTTAACAAAGAATCTCAAAAGGCTATGGTCATTGGAACTAAGGGTAGCAAAATTAAAAGAATTGGAACCTTAGCTCGCAAAGAAATAGAAGACTTATTGGGACATCCCTGTTACTTGGGTTTAACGGTAGTAGTGCGTGAAAATTGGATGAAACATCACCTCATAATGAGAGAACTGGGTTACGTTAATGAAAAGAACTCATGATTTTCAGTTACCGAGAGTGGCTATTGTGGGTCGGCCTAATGTGGGTAAATCGACCCTTTTTAACCTGCTTATTGGTAAACGTAAATCGGTTGTAAAAAATGAACCTGGTGTAACCAGAGATGTTCTGATTGATCGATGTGAGCTTTGGGGAAAATGGTTTGAAATTATTGATACGGGAGGATTAACTCGGTCGCAAAAATCCCTTGATATGTCAATTTTGGATCAAGTCCAAAATGTATTAAAAACTGTGGACTTTGCAATAATGGTAACTGATGGTCGAGAAGGATTAACTAGTGATGATGAGGAGGTATTTCGGTTACTAAAAACAACGGGAGTTCCTTTTTTTGTCCTGGTTAATAAGGTGGATCATCTCTCTAGTCGGGATTTAGCTAAATCGGATTTTTATAAGTTTGGAGATCAGATTTTTGCAGTGAGTTTGGAGAGTCGTTTGGGGGTTTCGGAATTTTTAGAATTTTTATATCAACAGTTACCCTCTGTTTCTGAGGAAGATGTGTTACCCACTTTAAAAGTAGCATTAGTTGGCAAGCCTAATGTGGGAAAAAGCTCGCTCGTTAATGCCTTATTGGGGGAAAAAAGAGTAATAGTTTCGGAAACTCCGGGAACTACTGTTGATGTAGTAGAAATTCCTTTTTTTATTGGAGATAGACCCTTTTGTCTGATTGATACCGCGGGATTAAGGCGCTCCAGTCGTCGTAAAGAAGATGTTGAAATTGTGGCATCTTTTAAAACCCAAGAGGCCATCGCTCAAGCTGATATCCTTTTATTGGTGATTGATTGCGGTGTGGGACCTACCGAGCAGGACGCTACCATTTTACAAAAGATCTTGGAAGAGCATAAAATGGTTATTGTAGTAGCTAATAAATCTGATGTGGCGAAGGCTCAAGACTCTCATTTTCGGGAGAAGTTCCGAACGGCAGTTGCTCAGGTATTTCATTTTTATCCGGATATACCAGTAGTTTTTACCAGCGCTCATACCAAGATGGGCTTATCTGACTTAAAAGAAAAAATATTATGGGCTCAGGAACAGCTATCGGTACGGATCGCCACATCAGAATTAAACGATTTTTTATTTGATACGATTCGTAAGGCGCCCTCTCCTGTTTGGGGTAATGTTAATGTTAAATTTTATTATATGACTCAAACGAAACAGGTTCCTCCCAGTTTCATTGCTTTTTGTAATCATCCTGAAGGGGTAGATCAAGCCTATCGTCGTTTTTTAGTGAATCAGATAAAGGAAAAATTTAATTTAAAGGGTGTTCCCGTTCGCGTTTATGTTATGAAAAGTCGGTCTGAGTGATTAGGTCGCTTGGTAACAAGAGATAAAAATATGGTACCAATTAAAATTTGCAAGGGAAAAATGTGATCATGCGAAAAATTTTTGGCTCATATCCTATCTATATTGGTGTTATCTTGACCAGTTTAAGCTTGGGTAACTTTTGGAGATTGCCTTTCTTGGTGGCTCAGGAGGGTTCTGGTGTGTTCTTTTTTTTGTTTGTTACTTTTTTGTTTTTTCTTGGCTTGCCCATTCTTATTTCAGAATTAATTGCCCGCCAAATTGTGGAAAAAGAATTCTATCTTTTTCAGGATAAAATTAGTCGACATAAGTGGTTCAAGATTCTGTCTTTTGTTCCCCTTTTGTTTAGCACGATTATCTTGCTTTATTACTCGATTTTAAGTTCTGGCGTACTTCATCTTTTTATTCAATTTTTAAAAAAGACGCTGGGGTTTTTACAAAAGTCACAGTTTTTGGAGTTTGCAGGATTTGCTCAACAGCATTGGAAACAACTTCTTTTTTCTTCGACCCATATTTGTATTGTTTTTTTGTGGATCAGCGCTGATGGCAAGAGGGGTATTAAAAGCGCCCTAACTATTTTGGGTCCATTAGCTTTGTTTGTTGTTTTTTTACTAAATATAACTTTGTTTAAAGAATTGGGAATTGAGGGTCTAGTTGCCCACATTTTCTACCCAGATTTTGAGAGCTTTAGCTGGCGTTCGTATTTGTTAGCATTTGGACAGGTGTGCTTTACCCTGGGGTTAGGTTTGTGGCTGCCTGGCGCTTTAGCCCCTAAAGAACTGGGATCGCGAAATATTGCCTCTTTTGCCTTTCAAAATATTTTAGTGGCTATGGGAATTTCTTTTTTTGCCCTTATACAAATGTTAGGGGTAGCCCATGTGCTTTCGGGTAGTGAGGCAAAAAATCAATTTATTTTTTTTCAGAATCTTCCAACATATTTTATGGAAATGGATTATGGTAACTTAATTGGTATTGTTTTTTATGGTGCGGTTTACTTGGTTGCGGTTTTGTCCTCTTTGGGTCTAGCGGAGAGTGTGGTGGTTAATTTGGAGCGATTACTGAACTGGAATCGTTCTTTTTCCCTCTCAGCTTTGGTAGGGGTTTTAATTGTGGGGGTTGCTACCCTTATTTTTTTAAGTCGTTGGTTAGAATACTCTACTATGGATTTGGTACTTCACATTGATTTTTGGGTGGTTAATTTTGGTATTACCATAATGGCGGCCTTTTTTTCGTGGTTAGTGGCCCATTGGTTTAGCATAGAAAGATTAAAACAATTATTTGTCTCGGAAGAAATTATAGAGACGAAGGCTATGTTTAAATATTGGTATTTTCTGATTCATAGGTTCATTCCTTGGGCCACTTTTATTTTTATTATTTTATTTGTCTTTTCATCGATTGCTTGGGCAGCAGGCTTTCAAGGTCGGTTACAACAAAGATTTGAGGTTACTCATCCGGTAGGCGCTGAAGGTGTGACGTCTGATCTGACGATTAGGCGCTTCCGATTAAAATATCAAGGAGAGGTTCCTGAGTTGCAGAACGTCCGTTACCAGGTACAATTGTCATTTTCCCGGGGCGATCAGTCCTGGGAACAATTGGAGTTCCCCAACATTCTTCGAGATGCCTTCTTTACTTGGGATAGAAATGCTGATCATCAAATTCATGTTGGATTAAGAAAGTTACCCGGCAATCGGCAAAGGGTTATTTCCTCAGGTGCCTTAGAGATGACCGATCGCTCCCTTGCCAATGGAGAATTTAACTTAGATCGTGATGTTGGATTTTTTAGCTACCATCAATGGCAGCGGGGAACCCATGTTTTTCGAGGTCAAGGAGCCCTAAGTTCAGGTTTGGGACGTGGGACGCCTTCGCGTTCTGGGACTTTCTTGTTGGCAAGTACTTTACGATTGGAATGGTTACCTTGGGGAGAATTTCTCAAAGGTGGGGATTATTTTGAGGGTGATTTATTGGGCGAAGAGGATCCCAAATTAAGTATTGGCGTAGTGGCTCATTATAATCCCAACGTGGTTCGTCATAGGGGCACGGTGGGATGGTTACTTCCTTCGGATGTGGTTCGAAAAATGGGTACTCTAATTGTAGATACCTTATTTAAGTATCGAGGTTTTTCTTACAGTCATGAAATTTTTTATCGTTCATTTAATAACGAAAATTCCGGTGATCCCCAGATTGTGTTATGGTCAGGGTATGGTTACGCAGTGCAGGCGTCCTACAGTTGGGCACAGAGGTGGTTGGCTGCTTTACGCTATAGTCACATACAGGCAGTCAGTGGTGTTAACTTTTTAAGGGAGGAAACCGTTTTCGGATTAAGCTATTTGGTGCGTCATCATCGCTTTAAAATTCAAAATGAAGTCTCCATTCTCTCCGAAGAGAGTTACTATCGTTTTCAGGTCGAATTTGGCTTCTAATGGGAACTGGTCCAGAAATCAACGACACCAGTTTGTGGTGGTTGGGGGGTTAAGTGCCTGAAATCGCGGAAGTAGAGACCATTCGCCGGCAGTTACTTACCCTTTTTCCCGCCCAGATTGTGGCGTACCGTTCTGGTCGATTTGTTACCACCTTTTTAGAGGATTTTTTCCAGGTTAATTTGCAGCAAAGGACGATTTGTGAGGTGAGTCGTTACGGAAAATGGTTGATTTTTGTAATGGATCACGGGGCTTTTTACTTTTTAACTCATTTGGGTATGAGTGGTCGATGGTTACTCGGAGAACGATGGCTTAACCAGTCCCATGTTCATTTAACTGTGTGTTTGGCAGTAGGGTCTGGAAACCTAGTATATCTCAGTTACCAGGATCCCCGTCGTTTTGGACGCTGGCTTTGGTTTCGTGCTGATCAATTTCAAAATTGGCTTTCGCGCCATCAAGCTCCCGATGTTTTATCCCATGATTTTGATTTGGATTACCTTTCTTGGGTGTGTCTTTCCCATGCTCAGCGGATTTTAAAGCCCACTCTTTTAGATCAATCCCTATTTCCTGGTGTTGGAAATTATCTTGCCTCTGAGATTTGCCATGAAGCGGGATTGGCACCTACTAGACCCCTTGGGAGTCTGAACCATCACGAAATCTTCCGATTAAAAGAAGCCATTCACTCCGTGATTGATCGGTGCTTGAGCTTTGGAGGAACTAGTTTTTTGGGGGGATATCGAGACGTAAATGGGCTGCTCAGTCAATCCTGTCATCTCCGTGTATTCCGCCAGCCCTTCTGTCGCACCTGTTTTTTAAGAAGGAAGGGGAAGAAATCCCCAGTCCGTGTTATCGTTCAGTCATCTCGTCGTACCTTTTACTGCCCTAATTGCCAGAAGTAGTTCACGGTTGCAGTTTGTGAGCGTCATTACGAAGGCATTGTTTTTTTAATATAAGCCTTCCTTCGATGTCTGATTGGCTGATTGGGAAAGGGTCTTTCTCCATGCTTCCCAAAATCGGTGGATAATGGTGGTAAACTCCGGCATTTGTTTTATTTGCTCCGTATTCATATTTAATAGATCTTCAAGTTTGTACTCGTGCAATTCAAAATATTCTGAGCCCATCATTTGAGCCTTCCGACGGTTTAGCTGAGTCATTGCGTTTGCATGAAATGCAAACTGATACTCCATTTTAATTAAGGTGCTTTGAATGCGTTTAATTTCCTCTTGAAGGGCTATAATTTCTCTCGCTAATGATACGAACCAACGAGAGGGTTGACCCAAATCCTCTGCTGATAATTGCCACTCTTCAGCATATTGCTTCAGCATTTCCACTCCGTTTGCAGTGAGTTGAAATCGTCCATTTAGAATTTCACCAATCATCCTATTGTCCACTATCCTTTTTGCCCTTAAATATTTAGCGGAGGTGTCTTTGTATTCCTCTAATAATTTTACAATATCGTCTGGAACGTTTTCAAAAAGGCCCTCACTTTTATTATTTTCGTTTCTGATAACGGACAAAATATAACTCCTCATTCTCTGTCTTATTTTTTGAGAATCCAAGTAGACTTTTCTCTCTAAGAGTTGATTGGTAAGCTTCTGAGCCCGTTCTAATTTAGGAAACTCCAAATATTGTGCTAACTCTATTAACAGATTGCTTTTCCTCCGAAGTAAAGCCCGTTTCATATCCATTTCTTTGTGAAGTCCTAATCTTTCCGTTGAGAGATCGTTCGTATCCTTGAAGTGTTCTCGGATTTGCTCATTAATAAGGTTAAATTCTGAGAGACGTTCTTTTGGAACCCCAGCCATCCCTGAAACAATATTTTTTAATTCTTTTTGTCTTACCTCTAACTCCTGAATTTTCTTTTGTATTTGTTCTTTTTCTTGAGGATCCATTTTTTCTTTAAATCGTTTTCGGAGTTGGGCAACGGTATTAGAAATGGTCTCAAGTTCCCTCCCAGCCTGTTGGGTTTTTTCCGTTGGCTTAAAGTATTGGAGTGAAAACATCTTTGCGAAATGTCTGAAGCGAAGATCGTTGAGATAGGCGTGGAGTACCTCCCCTAACTCTGGAGCAAAACCTGCTACCGAAGATGGGGGCCTTTTATCCTGCCTCTTGAGCTCTTTTCCCGTAATTTTTTCCAAATACTGAGTAATCCGAACAAAAACTTCGATGCTTCCAAGATCTTCTGGTCTAAACGCATTTTGATCAAATTGCACTAGCCCCTTTTCAACAAATTGTTTCAATTCTTGGGGACTCAACTTACCATTTAAAATGCGTCTTCTATCTTCCGTGGATATTTGATCGGAGATTTGCACAAGAGGAGCATGATCCAATATGAGATGCCCCACTTTTGTTTTTTCGTTATTAAAAATTAAAAGACCTTCATGCATGAGAACAAACTCGGTGTTCTTCAAAGATGCAATATAGTCATCAAAATCTTTTTCATGACCGCGATATAAAAAGTCGTAAGCGCCCATTATGTAAAGAGCTGGTAACAATTGGTCCTGATTTTCTTTGTTACGAGCCCAATCAATTGCTGACCACAGGAAGTCGGCAAAAGTCCAACCAAAAGGGTTGATCTTGTCATCCCGATTCAACACGAGATCAAACGACCGTTCAAACTCAGCTAATTCTAAATCATTAGAGTTCTTACTGTCGATTTCATCCGCCTTGGCCCACTTTTCCTCGATGATTAGCCGTCCTGGAGCAGGATCTGGTATGGTCGAAAGTGAAATCAGTGCAGAAACAAGATCATCATTCTTGCTATAAAAGGTACGATACAAGTCGACCTCTAAACCTCCTAGGCTGTGCCCCATCAAAACGATGGGCTTACCCGACGGTTTTATAAATCTTCGAATAAAATTTCGTAACTCCTCAAAATATTCTCGGGGATTACGATAGAAATGTCGTACCCCTTCGCCATGCCAAGGTTTATCAAGGGCTATGACAGCAACCTTCCGTTTCGAAAAGTAATCAATAAAAGGTGCGGCTGAGTGACTTCCTGTTGTTACCGTTGCTCCACCGTGCAAAAACACAATAGCAACCTCCGCCTCATCTTGAACTAAGCTCTTTTTTGTGCGTCCTAAATTATCTAACAAGGCTTTGGCAGGAAAAATAATGTTCGTTTCTCCACCCTGATTAGAACCAAGACCAAAGGGGGCTCGGGCATGGGCCGATAGGCCCTCAGCGATTTTTACAAATCCTGGTCCGTTCGATTGTAATAGCTCATGATTAATCAGCTTTATACCTTCAGGAAGGGCCTCACGGAAAATCAGTGGGCCAAGACTTCCCTCCCAGAATTGAGGATTCTCAATTTCCCGTTTCCAATCTCTAAATTGTGGTAAGGGACGATGATTTTGATTACGAACCCTATTGATCAGGGATTGAACCGTCAAGACCTTTTGGGATTTTCCTACAACAACCTTTCTTGAATCCTCACTAATAAAAACCCTATCACAGTTTTCTCCGCTACTTCCATGACCATTAAGGGCTAAGCCCACTAATAGAAACAGTGTTGGAATTATCTTAAACTTCGGATGGTTTTTGAAGCACAGGGGAGTTTGGCCCATATATGTTTCTTCCTTTCAAATCTCACCCCCCCTATTCAAAAGCTGCAACTCTAAAAAATTAGGTTAGATAAAGTCAATGTCTGACATTAAATTTTAAAAATCTTCCCAATGTTTGAGTTTTTGGAAGGAGATGACGGTGTCTTCCATTGCCTCTTGAACATGTCCCAACTCCACTTCTTGGGCTTGGGACCACCAAGCGATCGACTGGGCTACTCGCAGTGTTGCCGTTTTCCTCCTTTGAGATAGTTCCTGAAACAAAGGATCATGGTTCATGTAATCCGAGATTTTGACCAAGGAAGGCTTGGGTGTTAGTCGAATGCGATCAATTTTATGCCGTAATTCTTTCACTGAGATGGTGGGATTTCGATTCAGCCGGCTTTTTGCAAAATAAATGATTTCAAAGCGATCGAGTAGGGGCGTTGTTACTCGAGATGCATAAGACCGACACTTTTTTAGAGAATAGCGACAGAAGCGACCAGGTCCCTGACCCGGAACCCAATCGCCGCAGGGGCAGAGGTTGGTAGTGGCCACCACTTGAGCCTGGAACGGATAATGTTTTTCTAAGATACCGCGTGTAATGCGCACCATATTAGACTCAAGGGGCTCTCGTAAGGCTTCCTGTGTTTCACTAGAAAATTCGAAAAATTCATCAAGTAACAGTAAGCCTAAGTGGGCACGGGCGAGCTCTCCCCCATGAGCCATCGTGCCTCCACCGATCAGGGAGTGGAGTGGGATTGTATGATGAGGATTCACCAAGGGACGCCAAGCCTTGAGCGGTTCGGTTAGATTCTCCTCACAACCTTTTTTTTGATGAATCCATCTTTTTAAAACGAAATCTTTTAAAGCCTCTTCCTCCTGGGGAGATGGAATGGGCAGTAGGGCGTGAATGATGTGGGCGGCCGTGGTTTTGCCCGCCCCACTGGCCCCAGCTATGAGTAACGAGTGTTGTCCTAAAGCAACAACCCCCAATTTTTTCGCCCAATGGTCATTGAGTTGCCACTGAAGGGAATGGGAAGGAGGAGTCCAATGGATTTGGAGGGGATGAGCTGGCTTTAAATTGGCCTGATTTAATTGGGATAATTGAGGAGCAATTAAGGTATCTGTTTCTAGATTCCATTGGTGTATTCCGGTAACGATGGGGTGCTCTAGCCTTCTTTTTACAAAGAGTAAAGGCTGTGGGGCTAAAATTTCTCCCTTTAGACTGAGTTCCCCGTAGTAAAAATAATGATGCCAATCCTGCTGCGGAAGTGTGAGTTGATGGGTTAAGGTTAAATAACCGATGGCAACGGCTAGCTCTAGGCCACGGGAGGATTTTTTAATTTGACTGGGACGTAAATTGACAAGTACCTGTTGATTGGGAAAAAACTGGTAACCTTGAGCGCGAATGGCGCTTTTGATCCGTTTGGCCGACTCTTTAAGAAATTGATCGGCGCCCCCTAAAAAGTGCACCTCTGGTAACCCTGGCCACAACTCAATTTCAACCTCTACGGGGATAAGCTCCCCATCTTCTTCATAAAAGGAAAACAGTCGCATCAATTTCTTAAAGAGCAATTGGAGGAGAGTTACTCAGACTCGTTTAACTTAGACAAAGGATGATGGGTGTCCAATTCTCGGACGAGATGATTTTGCGTAAGATGCGTGTAAATTTGCGTGGTTTGAATGCTGGAATGCCCTAGTAGTAGCTGTATCGAACGTAAATCAGCACCATTTTGCAGTAAACTTGTGGCAAACCCATGACGAAAACGGTGCGGGTTTATGGTTTCCGAAAAACCAGCGTCTTTGGACCATCGGTGCAGCCAGCGCCATACGTCCACCCGAGAGGGGCGATGGCCGCGATCATTAATCACAAAACTCTGTTCAAATTTTGATTTCAGTAATTGGGGGCGGATGTTTTCCAAGTAGACGTGAATTTTAGGAATTAGAAGGGATGGAATCGGCACTAACCGTTCCTTTTGAGCCTTTCCTGTAATTTTAAAAACGCCTTCAGTAGCAAAATAGTCATTTAAATTTAATTGAATCAATTCGCTCACTCGACATCCAAGGCCGTACAGTAACCACAGAACCATGTGATTACGATGGGAGCGAATAGCGTTTGGAGATGTGGAGGCCTGATAGAGCCTTTCGAATTCGGAGAAGGTCAAAACCTTTGGTAAAGTGGTTTTGATTTTGGGAGGGCGTAATTCGCTGAGATTGGGAATTTTTAGTCCTTTTTGGTAACAGAATTTTAAATAAGTACGAATGGAAGAAATAATTCGAGCTTGGGATCGTACGCTGAGCTTTAATGTTTGAAGATAGGCAAAAATTTCATTCAATGGGCGCTTTTGTTCTAGAAATTTTTCATAAACCTCTAGATCCCGGCGGTAGGCCTGTACCGTATTTGGGGAGCGGCCACGTACTAATTGTAAGTCTTCGAAAAATTCTACCCAATAGGGTAACATGTTTTTATTTTCAACATGAATAATATCGCTGTCTAGTATCCCTGTGTCTAATTTCCAATATGCAGTGGATTCTAGTAGGTGGCGATGCTCCCACAGAGCCCGCCACTATCCAGGTAAATAATGGCGCTAAGATCGATACGATTATTGGGGTGATGGTTACTGATTGTATTCGGATTATGAGGAATGGCCCGATTCACATGGAGTCGAAAAACCACTCCACTGGGACCAACCGCTTCATATAGACCGCCAAATAGGACGGTATTATATATGTTCGACGGATAGATGGGGCGAAGACTATAGTCTCCTGTGGGGAGG
This sequence comes from Pseudobdellovibrionaceae bacterium, assembly GCA_025055135.1. Classification (GTDB taxonomy): domain Bacteria; phylum Bdellovibrionota; class Bdellovibrionia; order Bdellovibrionales; family Bdellovibrionaceae; genus JANWYU01. The sequence goes on from JANWYU010000208.1 coordinate 24,507, forward strand.
CTGCAATAATTGTTATAGTTATAGTTATAGTTGATTCTTAACCATCCCTCTAGTTGAGCAGGACCAAAAGCGCACATGATTTCCTTACCAGGCAAGAACTCACAGCCGGCCCGTAAGGCTCCACGAATTTGTACGTGAACCTCTAAGCTTCCATCCACAGTCATACCTTGAACGTTTTGCAATAAAACCGTTTGTCCCACTGGGCAGTTCCAGCATTGGTAAGGGTAGTAGCTTTGAGTTTGAGCAGGAGGAGGTGTCTGATGGGTACCAGATGGGCTTGATGATTGTTGGCAACCTAAAAACACCAACAGAGTTAAAAATCCAAAGGCAAAAAGACTTAGGCGACCCAAGTGATTCAGTAGGCGATTGGGAAGCACATGAATTTTCATAAGTCCTCCTTCCTTTGCATTCTTTACTATTTACCAAAAGCACGTCGGTAACTAACCCCTCCAAACGTTCCAAGCTTTTTGTAGCCATCCCGGGGATTGGGATATAAAGCAGAATTGGTAACAACTCGACCTTCGGCATTTTTAAAGGTACCGCATTCGTACGGACTCGGTGGTAACAAAAACCAACATTGTTCTCCCTCATTTCCCATATATTGAGAAGCTGAGGTTCGTTTAAAATTTTTAAACCAGATGCTACCAGTAAGCATGCTCAGTGGCTGACCATCATTAAGGTCTATTCCTCCATCGAAGACCACTACGATGGCTCCATATGGGTCTTGAAAAAAACCGTGGAAAACTCGTTGTCCTTGATAGGTAAACCATTGGTTAAAAGCCGCATTAGGGAGGCCTTTGTACCAGTCTCGGTAGGATACCTCATTGCGGGTTTTGCCTGTGGGATTTTGAGTAGTGAAGCGTCCCGAATAAATATGTCCATTATCGCGATAGCCGATCCAAACCTCTCCACCCCACTGCCCGGGCGCCTCTTCATGAAAGCGGAAATAAACCCGAAAATTACTGGGCGCATTCAGTGGATGAGTGGCCACATATTCATTCATAATAGCTAGGGACTCAGGGTAAAAGGGTACGGAGGCCCCTGGGTGTTGTCGCCAAAAATCATCGCCATCAGTGGTAAGGTTACTATCAAGATTGGGACTAACCTGACCGCCCAGTTCTGTGTTTGGAGACGAGGAGGTAGAGCTTTTGCTAGGATTCTCCTTAGCACAGGAACTTAGTAGAACCACAACAATAGCCCCTACGATTCCAAGGATGAACCCTCGATGTGAATGATCTTTAAAGTAATTCCATGTTAGAATGGGTTTCATAATTATCTCCTTACCTCTCAAAATGCCAAATTAGTGCCGAATGAAGGCGGGTGTGGTTTTTAAAAATAAGCCAATTTCAATAGCTTAAACGTGTCTCATGTTGGGATTTGTGTTCAGCCCTCTTTTAGAGACACTTTTTGGCGCTACTGTGCAAGATTTACGCAAAATGCATGGGGATCGCAATGGACGAAGTTCGCCATTTTTTAACAATGGCCCAAAGAGGTAAGGAAGCACTCATCCCCTTTTTGCAAAAAACGTTGAATCAATTGCGAGGTTGGAACCCACTAAAATTTTATTTGCTTAAAAAAGTCTGTGATTTCAATGGGATAATGATTGGGTAATTTTTCCTTCCACAGAAAACTGACCTATTATCAATAGTTTACAATAGGTTTCGTTTACCACTCTTAAAGTCGGTTAGTCTTAGATCCAGGCAGGGAGGGTGTTATGTGTTCATTTCATTCGCTTATCCAATTTCAATTCTATGTGTTATGGTTTAAGAGGTTTTCGCGTTTTGGTGTTAGTTGGGGTTTGGTAGCCCTTATTCTTTTTTCTGGTAACACAAGTTGTAAAGAGGAACAACAAGCAGGTACGGCAGAACAAGGTCGACAGTTGCGTCGCCGGGTTCAGATGGGAACGATTAAAGCTCCTGAAATCCAATTGCCTCAAGGAGGAAAGTTTGATTTTCAGTATGCTGCCAATGCCCAATTGTATCATGTGTTAACCAAGACTCAGGCGTTTTCCACAGCAACTATTGATCCCAACAAAATATATGATCCTTCTGGATTAAGCGATGTGGAGGCTAATCAATTTCGTAGGTGCGAGGATCAAGATGAGGTCATGGTTTATTATCGTGGGTTTGGGTATGTGAAAGAAAGCTTCTCTAAAGTTGCCGGTTGTATGATTGATTTGCCCCAAGGATTGATTTCAGGGAACATTATCGATTTTGCTCTTATTAACAAAACCAATTTTAGATTAGGGTTACCTCAAATCCCTCTATTAAGTGGTTTTGAGTTTGAGTTTCAGAAGTTCGAATTATCCATGGGCATGAGGGTGATGCATCCTCTCATTCAAGGAGGGATTCAGTCTGGTGATCGCAAGATAATCGCTACCACCGAGCAAAACAAATATGTTAAAGATTACGGATTTGGATTAAAGCTCAATTTTTCTGGATTTGAATTCGGGCCCAGCATGTATTTTAAATCTCCCTTACGTAAAGTTGTGGATGATGCTTTAGTTGCCTCTGTTACCGATTTGGCCCGTCAATGGAACCTTAAAGAGCCTTGGTATGCCATGATTTTGAGAGCATGTGACAAATATATTTATGTTAATGCAGGAAGTACAAGCGACGCCAATTTAAAGGTAGGTGACATTTTACGAATTCACAACGTTACCTATCGCTGGCGCGGACCTGCTTGCAAAGCAGGATCCCAGCTATTGGGAGCTATTGATGCAGTAGAAGGGCCCGTTGGTTATGCGAGGGTAGTGAGTGTGGGAGATACCATGTCAGCCGCGCTAGTTTTAGACAATGATCCTCAATATCCCCACTCTCGAGAGGTGATTCGTCCCGGCGCTCGGGTTTATATGGAAAAAATGGTAGAACCCCCTCAAAAACCAAAAGAAAATTCATCAACAAAAAAGTAATAAAATTTTTTGATCTTCCCCAACTCTTATGAAATTCTGAAGGGGTGATACTGGTTCTCATTCAGAGTTGGTTGACTGTGGCATTTGGTCAGATACCTCCCCCACCAGCTATTGAAGGTTGTGGTGGGCGGGGGCAATTGACCCTAAGCAATTACGTTTTTTTGGCCCCTTCATCTCAGTTACAAAAAAGTTTAATTGGGTTACCCCAAGGTCAGATTTTAGGCCTTTGTGAGGGATATGATGGGGTAGCAGGCATTGAGGTAGAGCTACGTTACCCGCATCCGTTAGAACAAAGATCAGGGCCATGGCTGCAAAGATTGGAATGGGTGCAGCAGATAGGCACATGGGAGGGGGCGATAGGGGTGATGTGGGATCCTTGGATTTTGTGGAATCATGAGCATTGGCAAAAACACCTTGTTGATGTTTCTCTGAGGCATTTCTCATGGCGGTTGGGTTGGATACCGCCCAGCGAGAGCGGGATAGGGATTGTGCGTCCCCTTTCGGATGGGGAAGTGGGGTTTCGTATCACCCAAGGGGTGGACTTCAAGCCCCTTTTTAACAAGGATTTCGTATGTTGGATGAATTTTACTTATCATCAACTAAGCGTGTTACTGTATTCACGCCTTGGTTTCTATGAAATGATCAATGAACATTCCAACCACAGGCATCGCTATGGAGCATCCCTTGCAATAGATTTGGGACCGAACCCTGTTCGATGGGGGGTTAGCTATCTTCATCATCAATCAGGGGCTGATGGGGTGAAATTCTTTAATCTTAATTTGCCCGCTAATGCCGTCCCATTCAGCTATCACTTTGACACTTATGGGTGGGAAGGTGGGGTTTTGGAGGGAGGGCTTTGGGACTGGTGGGTTACCTATCGGTTACCATTTGGTGAATTTTTTTTTCGGGGGGAGGAGGGTTACGTCGTGAAGAATGTAGGTGATGCTTGGTTTCAATCGTTGGGAATGGGTTATCAATGGAAACACAATCGCTCCGGTACTTGGTCGATTTATTTGTTGGATATGGAATTAGGAAAATCCTTTAAACTGATGAGTCACATGTGGCTAGGGTTGGTTTGGCAAATGCATTTTTTTGACGGATTCTTGATTTGGTAGAACCCGATTTCGGGGTTAATAAGTAGGAGGTTTGTGTTGTGGACAGAATTGGTTCAGATCGGGCGATGGAGCGCCTTAATCAGGAATTGGCTCTAATGGGGTCTTTAGTGGAACAGCAGCTCATGGAATTGGGAGAATGTTGGCAGAGTTTCCGTTCCGATTGTGTTGAGCGGATTTTAAAGATTGAGGAACAGATTAATCAAAAACACAAAGCAATTGATGAGACGTGTGTGGAGTTGATTGCCCAATTTAGCCCTAAGGCCACTGATTTACGGCGGGTTTTTGCCATTAACAAAATGAACAACGATTTAGAGCGGATGGGTGATCAATGCCGCAACTGCGCTTTTATTTTGAAGGATCTCAAAGAAGAATTGATGATGGATGAGCGGCAAACCCCCATTGGAACCATGTTAGAGCTAGCTAAAAAAATGGTGGTTACTGCACTTGATGCCTTCATATTGGGCGATATGATTAAGGCCCATACTGTTTTGGATTTAGATGATCGCCTTGATCGTCAAAAGGATGATACTGTTGAGTTAATGGAACAAAAGATAATGCAAAATCCAGGTAAGGTTAAATGCTTTCTCAGTCAGATTTTTTTAGCGAAAAATATTGAACGGATTGGAGATCACGCAACAAACTTAGCAGAAGAGATTATTTATTTTAAAACTGGTGAGGATGTGAGGCATTTGGGCAAAGTGGACTTGAATCGTAAGTCTTAAAAAGGAGAAAGGATCATGACCATAAATGCAAAAAAATGTTTGGTAGTAGAAGATGAACGAGATATTCGCGATCTGGTGAGTCTCATTCTCTCTCGAGAAGGTTACTCAGTGGAGGCGGTTGCTGATCCTACTCAGGCTCGCGCTCGAATTGCGGAAAATACTTTTGATTTAATCATCGTGGATTGGATGTTACCTGGGGAAAGTGGTGTTGATTTGATTCGTCAACTGCGAAGTGATAAAAGGTCCGATCCTGTGTTGATTTTGACGGCCAAATCACAGCCGGAAGATGTAGTAGAAGGACTTAAGGCTGGAGCCGATGATTATCTTACTAAGCCATTTGATAATAATGTGTTACTTGCTCGTGCCGAAGCTTTAGTGCGGCGGAAAAAATGGTCTGAGGAATTACAAAATCGGGGCAATAAGTCCGTATACCAATGGGGTGGAATTTATTTAGATGTGGATCGTCATGAAGTGAGGGTGGAGGATCAAACAGTCCACCTAACTCCCAGTGAGTATAAGATTCTTCTAGAAATGTTAAAAAACGTGGGTCGGGTACTCACACGGGATTATTTGATTAGTAAGGTGCAAGGGGAAGGAATTGCGGTAACGGGGCGTACTATTGATACCCATGTTTTTGCGTTACGAAAAAAAATGATGAATCAGGCCGATTTGATCGAAACCATCAGAGGAGTGGGATATCGAATCCGAGACAAAATTTAATATTCGATTATTTAAATTCTTTGCCCTGCCTTTAGCGGTCGTCCATGTTCTTTTATCGTTAATTGGTTTATTTTTCGTAACAATTTCATGGTCGGAGTATTTAGTATTTAATGGGATTTTGGCTTTAAGTAACCTATTCGTGGTTTATTGGGTTACGAAATCTCTTGCCCGAGAATATGAGCATATCGTGTCTAAGACCCAGCGTATGGGGCTGAAATTTCGCCAATGGGTTCATCAAGAGGAAGAGGAAGACAAGGTAGGATCTGAAGAAGACGAGCTGTTTACTGAATTGAGTAAGGCTTTAGAACAGGTCAAGTACAAGTTGCTCAGTAGTCGAAAAAAACTGGCTCATGAGTTCGAGCAGGCAAAGGCTTTGATGAGTTCATTGCAAGAGGCTGTTGTGGCAATTGATTTGGATTCGCGATGTTTATTTTTTAATTCTTCTTTTGCGGTGGCTTTTTTGGAAGGAGGACATTTAGAAAAGTTTAGTGATCGCCAGCTACTGTTATTTCAAGCGTTACGTCATGATTTTTTGTCGTTAAAAATAAAGGAAGTATTTGAAAAACGCTCTCCTGCTCAGTTGGAATGCCGACTATTGCATAAGGCTAACCAGCAGTCCCGAGATTACGTGGTTAAAATATCCCCGTTGTTCGAGGAAAGGGCTGGGGATGAAATTTATGGGGCATTAATTGTTTTTCACGATGTTACCGAATTAAAAGAGAGCGAAAGGAATAAGTTGCTCTTTGTAGAAAATGCAAGCCATGAGTTACGTACTCCATTGACCAGCGTCAAAGGGTACATTGATTTAGCGCTAGTCGACTTAGAAAAGAATCTTCCTATTAAGGTTTGGTTGGAACAGGCCAAAAAGGGAGTACAGAGATTGGTGGATTTAGTGGAAGATTTACTGCAACTTGCTGTTTTGGACAAAAATCCCAAATTGAATAAGGATTGGATCAATCCGGTAGAAGTTACTGAAAGGGTTTTTAATTTGTTGGCCCTTCAAGCTTCCGAAAAAAAAATGACCCTTAAAGTTAGTAGTGAAATTCCATTAATTTTTTTAGATGAGTCCAAAGTAGAGCAAATATTGATTAATTTAGTATCTAACTCCATTCGATATAATGGGGAGGGAACAATAGTAACAGTTACATGGGTCAATAATGGTAATCCCCAATTAGTCGTTTCGGACGATGGGGTTGGTATTCCTGAGGCTCATTGGGGTAAGCTTTTTGAACGATTCTATCGCGTAGATCAAGGAAGAAATCGAGAACAAGGGGGTACCGGGTTAGGTTTAGCTATAGTTAAGCAATTGGTAGAAATTCAAGGGGGGAGTATTACTGTGGGGAGACCCGATAATGGTAAAGGAATTGCATTTATTATTTCCTGGCCTCCCAGTTCTCGATAATGTTTGCGCTAGGTCCGCTTAATCATTGATATGTTGGAGAGGTTACCATATTTCTCCACAGAGTTTCGGAAGGTTTAAAGCTTTCGTTTTCAATAAGCTTGTAAATAATGATGTTACGAGCAATGGATTTTACGTAAATTTGGGTCTCAGAAGTCGGCAACTCATCAATCCAAAGATATGGTAATTCTGATTGATTCCAATCTTTTTTCTGCTGTCTCCAAGATTTTAAGCGAGTGACGCCATAATTGTAAGCAGCTAAGGCAAGTAACAGATCCCCTTGATGATTATCAATCATTTGCCTTAGATAGCGAGTGCCGAGTGTTATGTTTAAGATGGTATCGCGACCTTGGCGATACCAATCTCGGAGGTAGATTCCTTCCTTTCGAGCCACTTCTAAAGCCGTGGGTGCTAAAAGTTGCATCAGCCCTAAGGCTTGTGAAGGACTTTCACTTAACGGTAAAAACTGACTTTCTTGTCGAATAAGGGAGTATACGATAACGGGATCAATCTGATTCCTTTTTGATTCTTGTTCAATTGTTTCAGAGAAGGGTTTTACGAAAATTTTTTTTAGATCATTTTGGGAAAGTAATTTATTTTGGGACAGATCAAATAAGAGAAGAGAGAGGGGAGCGGGATGTGCCCAATTATGGAAAAGACTTTTTAAAAAAAGTAACCATGATCTATTGGGAATAATGGGAATTTCTCGACACTCCTGATATCCCTCGTCCCAAAAGTTTGATTCCATGAGTAATTTACAGCGATTTATTTTTTTTGTTTCCCATGACGTCAGTAGAGATGGGTTGTTTTTAATCATTTCCAGTTCTTGTTGAGTGGGTTCCTGGCCGCCATTGATAAAAGTGGATTGGGGGAATAAGGTAGCTAAAAGGGGCTTATCAGATTCAGAGGCGGTAACAAGTCCATAAAAGGTTAGAGGAAATTTTTCTATTAGTTCCTGAATCTTTTTTTCCCACTTTTCTTTTGGTGCTCCACTCTTTTGTAAGGCCCTAATTTGCCAATATCTTGCGGTCAATTCTGTATGAGAACTCGCTCCTCCCTGAATTAAATGTTCCAATATTTCGCTTGCCTTAATCCAATTTTTGGTCCGTAGGTAGCCCAATCCTAATTTTAACTGAGCATCCTCTATTTCTTTGAAGGTAGGGTATTTTTGAACCAAAGAGGTAAGGTTTTTTTCAGATTGTTCGTAATCACCTAAGAAAAAGTTTGTTCGACCCAATATCCAAAGCAATTCTGCGGTATCATTTTTTCCTAATATACCGGTAATACTACTAAGCTCCTTCGAATTAATATAGTCTCCGGTAACATGAAGCCGTTTTAACCAATAAACTATAAATTCCGAAGGAACCTCTTTGAGCTTATTTTTATTTTCGGATTTTAGGTAACGAGATAAATTTTCGAAAAGTTTTTTCTCCACTCGTTCAGCATTAATTCCTCCGGGAAAATTTTTAAGATATTTAACGCCACTTTCTAGAATAAGGTTTGTTTTATGTTGGAGTAGCGCGTTCTCAAACTCCTGAAAAATTTTTATTTCATCAAGGTTTCGTCGTTCCATCGATTGACTTGTCGAGGATTGGGAGGAAACGATTTCATAAAGGAGGTTACTAGCGGGAGTAACATCTAATATTGGGATTCTACCATTGGTCCCTTTGGGATTAATTTTTATGGCTTTTTTTGAAAAAATGTGTGCCTCGTCCATGAGGCCCAATTTTTTAAACGTTAGGCTTAAAAGGTATAGGTGGGCGGTTTTTTGCTCCATAGTGAGAGGGACCATCTCTTCTAAGATTAGAAGCAACCGCTGTATGTCCTTGGGATCTCCTGAATCTAAGTTTTTATACAGATGTAGTAGTAACCAATCGAATTCACGGCGAATCAGGCGAATGGAGCCCTCTGAAAACGCAATATTGCCCTTATTTTGAAGAGAGGTAAGCTCGTTTGGAAAACTCAATCCCTTATCAAAAATATAGGAGTTGAAGCAATGCAAAAAGCGGAACATCAAATAATCAGCGATTTCAGTGTATTTTTCCATGATTTGAGGGGAGTATCTCAGGCACTCTACCCACTGTTTTTTTTCGATATACTCTCTCCATTCTTTCAGAGTTACATTTTGCGGCAGTTGCGCTGGGGAGGGTAATGGGGTTAAGAAATGGAAAAGGCACAGAAAAAGAATTATTTTTGTTATGGTCCACATTTGAGATTGAGGTTAAATTTTTTCATGACCTCTGTAAAGGGCTAGATTAGGATGATGTTATGTTAATTCAAAGATGGCAGGCGCCCGAATTCCCCACTCGCGAACAACTCATGAGTTTGCTAGAACGTGAGGCTATTGAGCCTTCCATCGAAACCTGGTCTGGTCACGTTGAGATTAAGGAGCATCGTCATCCTTGGACTGAGATTTTGGTTGTTACCCGGGGTGAGCTAGTAGTGGATCTAGGAGGCCATCAGGTGCTTTTGCGTCAGGGAGATCGGATCGATATTCCCGCTTACACCAAGCACTCCTATAAAATTCTTAGTTCTTCTGGGGTTGAATTGGTAATGGGTTTAAAAATATGAAATCAATGTTACCGCTAGAGGAGGCGATCGGTGTTGTTCTTGATGATGCTTTAGATAGCGTAGTTATTTTAGACCCAGAGGACAAGTTAGTTTTTGTTAATGAGGCATTTGAACGCTTAGTGGGGAAAAGTCGTAAGAGAATCCTGGGAAAAACAATTCATTCAGTGTTACCGATCACTTCCTCTCAACAATCAGATACTCGTAATATATTGATGGATGACCAACTTCGGGAGGTTGAGGTTTTCATTAATGGGAGTGCTAGTTTATTTGCTATTCAGACAAAGACATACCCATTTTTGCCCAATCGAAGAGTAACCGTTTTGCGAGATGTATCGTTAGAAAGAAGGTTGCATCAGCAATATAAAACTCAATTGCAAGAGAAAGAACAACTCATTGCCCAATTAGACCGAAAAATTGGGGAACTGCAGGTTTTAGTTGAAGTATTAAATACGAGTTTATCAGATGTAAACGCGGATCAAAACGTGATCAAGATTACTCAGTTACTTCAAAAGCAGTATTTTGTACATGGGCTTATTATTTTGGAATTTGATCAAAAGCCTAAGGCTGACACTATTTTGTTTTCTCATGGTTTTTCCCTCTCTGATTCTGCTGTTAATGTTTGGATGGAGTATTTAGACAAACAAAGTTGGGAACCCACGGAAGGAAAGAAAATAATTGAACCGTTCTTCGACAAAGAAGCGGATATTTATCATTTTGCATATCTTGGGAAAAATTACTTTTGGTATCTTTTTGGTTTGTTGGTTACCAAAGAAGCGGCAGGCAAGTTCCTTTCTCATTTTGATTTTCTAAATGTGCTTTTGCAGCAGTGGTCAGTAATAGTGGAGAATCAAAGTTTGTACCTAAGTTCCATTACAGATCCAAAAACGCAACTGTATAACCAGCGGTATTTCCATCATAAATTGAAATCAGAAATTGCGCGATCAAGAAGGTACAAAAGTGTGTTTTGTCTTGTTTTGATTGATTTGGATTATTTTAAACAAGTTAACGATCACTTTGGTCATCAGGAAGGAGATCTGTTTCTTATTCATGTAGCGAAATTGCTTCGGCAGAATTTTCGCAACGTTGATATTATCTGTCGAATTGGGGGCGATGAATTTGCGGTGATTTTGCCCCACACCAATGTAGAGGGGGCACAAATTTCGGTGGAACGATTATACCAATTAGGGAAGGATCATCCATATGTGACCCAACAAGGGAAAAAGATACCAGTATCGTTTAGCATCGGAATTGGAGAATTTCCAACTTATGGCGCTGACGAGGAATCGTTGTTTCAAGTTACTGACCAAGCTTTGTATCAAGCCAAGAATGCGGGCCGGGGGTGGTATCGTGTTTTTTCATTGCCCCTTAATACGGGGATGACATAAAGAATGTCCTGCTTGAGTTAACTCTGGGAGTTGCAGGTTATTCGCGAAGATGTTGGGCTAGTTTTTCTTTGGGTAATAGTTCTACCAGTCTTCTGGCGATTAGAAGAGTTGCTACAAGTCCTAAAGTGACGATCATAACAATGGTGGGGATGTGTACAATAGCAGAAATGTCACTTTCCTGGTAAATATCGGGGAGAATCCTCCAAGGATGTTCTTGCAAATACCATGCTACCAACGTTCCAAAGGAGGCTCCTACAATGACACCTACTCCCCCCAACCAAAAGCTCAAGGCAAGAACAATGTGTTTGAGGTTGGTAACGGACATTCCCAATAATCTCATAAGAATAAAGTCTTTACTTTTTTGACTGATCAATAGGGCAACGGTCATAATAACGGCAAAGAGAGCCACTAATGAGGCGATTGATAGAAATAGAGAAATCATGATTTTTTCTAGGCGTAGGGCCAAAAACATACTATGTTCTCGCTCCTGCCATGTGGCAATTTGCAGTTGTGGCCATTGTTTTTGCAATTGCTTTTGAATTTTTAACGACTGATCCGAGTCGTGGAGCCATATGAAGAATTGTATGGTAACATTTTCTTGAGGCAATCCCAGACTATCCTGTTGTTCCTGAAGGTAAAAGAAGGTGGAGCGATCCCAAGTTGCTGACGTCAAAGTGAGGTATCCCTGAACGGTGCTAACTCCGAATTTCGGTATTTCCGTCTGTCCTCCCAAGAGGGCTTTGAGGGGCAAGAATCTAACTTGATCTCCAGGCAAGGTTCCCATGTTTTCGGCTAGCTCGCGTCCTAGTATGATTCCTGGTTTTTCGACAAGAGAAGAAACCATTTCCTTGTCAGGAGACAGGCGTTGGATAAACGCTAGAAATTGATTTTTTGGTACCCCTATGGCTGTTACCCCTTGAAAATGTCCCTTCCAGTTAAATAAGATGAGATCTTGTTTTTTTAAAAGATAAATAGATTCAATTTCGTTTATTTTTTTTAATTCCATGAGATAGGTGCTTACTGAGTGCTCTGGTAACTGGGAAACTACCAGATGGGGTTCATGGGTTAGTAACCTTTTTCTTACTTTTAGATTGAGGTCGTTCATGATACTGATGATAAGGATAAAGGCGCTAAAACTGATAAATAGAGATAACGTGCTAATCAACGCAATACGCTTCAAGGTGGTGGGAGCCTTAGATGATAAGAGGAAGGCCCGAAAAAAATAAAGACTAAACCATAATATAGGTAACCTGAATGAGGGCACTTTCATAAACCAAATTGCCTTTTGAAATAGGATTCCATTGCATCAAAAATGTCATTTAGATTCAGGTAATTTAGCCCTGCCTGAGCTACTGTTTCTTGGATGTTATCATTTGAATTCGCTAGGTTTAGGTCAATGACCGTGGCTTTTGGGTTAAGGTAGTTAAAATAATGAATACTCTTGATGATTTCGGGGGACATTTCCGAATGATAATTGGGTCCCATGATACTAATGGCTCCGTTGGCGGATTCCATAACGATATGGTGTCGTTCGATAATTTTCCATTCTAATCCTAAATAGGGTGCTAAAAGTTGTGCGATTTCAGTCTCACTGACACCGGGTTGCAAAAGCTCAAAGTATTTATAGCCTTTTGCAAAAAAAGCATTCACTAATGGTAACATACTTGGAAAATAACCCATTAAGTAGACTTTTAGTTCTGGCAGGTAATTGATTTTCCTGCTTTGGTAAAAGAAGTGAATGACATTGGAAACAAAACTGATTCCACGGTATTCGTTTTCTTTTCTTATTATGAGATCCATGTGAAAGTTCAGGCGTTCGCTCAATAAATCCCTAAAATATTTCACCTGATTGATCCAGGAAGGGTAGCGAAAGTCGACTATTACAAAATCACCGTTCCAATGGGCTAGTTGCTGCACAGGAACTTCCTGGGCATGAAAGTGAGGTAACCATTTTTCCAAAAAGGGGTGTTGTGCAATAATCCCTATTGTTGGTTTTGGTGTATCCATAGTTTGGCACATTCCACGTCTTTTTCGATTTGGTTTTTAAGATGTATCATCGATGTGAAGCGAACAACCCCTCTTATCCAGTGCAGAAAATGTACTTTGACCGATCGGTTGTAAAGGTCTCGGTTACACTCCAATACATGCACCTCCAAGCGTGGTGTTTCAATATCCAGGGTAGGCAGAGGACCGTAATGGGCCACTCCCCAAAAACCTATAGCCTCTTTTTGATGTTCTTCTTCCAACCGTACCACGTAGACTCCTGGCTTCGGCAATTCGGTTTCGATCTGATCAATGTTAGCCGTAGGAAATCCTAAGTCTTTACCCCTACCGTCTCCCTTAACAACGATACCTCTAATCCAATAAGGGTGCCCTAAGGCTAGTTTCACGTAAGATAAATTCCCTTCCTGTAGGGCCTTTCGAATAAGGGTGGTGCTAATTCCTCTCCCATCGGGGAGACACACCTGAGGAGTCACTTCGATTGTCAGGTGTTGAGCAGCACCCCACTGAATGAGGTCCTGGACCTCCCCTTTTCGCTGATGGCCAAAGCGAAAATTATAACCGACAACAATACCAACTAGGGGAGCAAATGTTTCTTTTAAAAAATCCAAAAACTCGTCAGGGCTTAAATGCTGCATTTTTTTATCGAAGGGCAAATATTTCACCTGCACCTTTATGGAAGGATCAGAGCCGAAATTTAAAATGTGTCGTATTTTGGTTTCTTGATCCGACAACGTAAGTAATCGGCGGTGGGGCGGGTTGAGCACTGCTTGGGGATGGGGATTGAATGAGGTAACAACAAGGTGAGCCTGTTTTTTTAAGGCCAATTGATATGCCTGCTGAAGCAATTTTTGGTGTCCTAAATGGACACCGTCAAAATTACCAAGAGCGATAACGGTGTTATTCGGTTTGTTAGGTTGGGTACTCGAGGGAGAGCTACTCATGGCGCTAATTTATCCGCGTTCGTTTAAAACTTGAATCAAATCCCAAGTTTCATTAGTTTTAGTGCAGCGCATGAGTTTTCTTTTTTCTTACTCTTTACTATGGAGGGTGGCCTTTGGGGTTTTGGTAGCTAGCCTTACTTTGATTGATCGTGAGCATTTACATTTTGATTCTCGTTTGTTGCTATCCCGCGGAAAATTTCTGGCGGATCAAATTACTGTGGTTCGTGTGGGCTCAAATTTAAAAAATCGAAGTATGTTAAGCCCCCCGGTATGGGGTCCAGCCTCCATCGTTTACGAATCCTCGGATGAGTTTTTCTGGGATGAGCCCTTTTGGGGGGATTTGTTGCAAAAAATTTTAAATTATAACCCAAAAAGGATAGGAGTTACTTTTTACTTTTCCCCCAAGCACTTGATTGGCTCTCATCGAGTCCCATTGTTCACAGATCAACGGATTATTTGGGCAGTTCCTTGGCAATCGGAAGGCTTTAAATTTCCACCGCAGACGTTACCGGATCGATCCAATGTGGGTGAGCTGCACTTTAATCCCAGTAGCGATGGATTGATCCGTTACTATCAGCCGCAGAGCTCGGAAATTGGAGATTTTTTCGAAAAAATTTTAGGTTACCCTTTAAAAAGAGTTGCACTTCGGATCAGTCAAAGGGAAGCCGATCTAACTGTAGTAGATGCTGTTGATATTCTGAAAAATAAGGTTGATGGTAACCAATTCTTTTCAAATCGTATTGTTTTAATTGGCAGATCCTTAAACGATTCTCGTCAAGTGTTTCATACCATTAAGGGTCCCTATTCTCGGTTGGCTCTTTCGGCTGTGGTTTTAAACAATTATCTTAACAAGAATTACATCTCGGTGGGTCCAGTTTTTGTTTATATTTTATATTTTATGGCCATGGCGCTATTAGCATTGATGATCATGTTACAGTTTCCTCATAAAATTGCCCTTATTTTTTTGATTTTTGTGGGATTTTTTTTAACGATATTTTCCATCTATTTGTTTGATTATTACTCGATTTGGCTTCCTATTTGGGGTATTTGGATTGAGTTTTCTATTATTTGGGTTCTTTTTTTGGGCTATAGTTTAAACAAAATGGAACGGGATGCTCTTAAGAACCTTCAGGAAAAGAGGCTAGAAAGGCAGCTTGAAGAATTAAAGATTAATTTTATATCATTAATTAGTCATGATCTAAAAACCCCTTTGGCTAAAATTCAGGCATTAGTGAATCGCTTAAAGGCAGAAAATCCCCATTTTAGTAGTGAATATCAAAAAATTGAAAAGTATTCCCAGGAGTTAAATCGCTACATTCAAAACGTGCTCAAATTGTTACAAGTGGAAAGTAAGAAATTTTCTCTCAATATTGATAGTGTAGACGTGAATCAGGTTTTAGAGGATGTAGTGGAGGAGCTTCAGCCCTTGATTGCAGAAAAAAACATTGTGATTAAGAAAGGATTTGAGCCTCTTTTCCCCATTGAGGGTGATCAACAGTTACTTAAAGAGGTTTTTTTAAATTTAGTACAAAACGCCATTCAGTATAGTAAACCAGGGGGAGAAATTGTCCTTACTTCAGAAGATCGCAAGGATCAAATTGTGCTTTCCATCGAGGATCAGGGAGTGGGTATACCATCTGAGGAATTAAACAGTATTTTTAATAAATTTTATCGAGGCAAAGCGGCCTCTTTAGCCCAACAGGGTTCTGGTTTGGGGCTTTATTTAGTCCGTTATTTTGTTGAGCTTCATCATGGGCAGATATATATTGACAGCGAGGTGGGTAGGGGAACAAAAGTGCAAGTGGTGTTACCCGTTCAACAAACAGGAGTGACGTCATGAATTTGAATCGGCTCCGAGTGCTAGTGGTGGATGATGAGGAAGAACTCTTAGCTTCCATGGATTCTATTTTGAGAGACTTATTGAAAGACTATGATCTT
The DNA here is from genome assembly GCA_025055135.1 of Pseudobdellovibrionaceae bacterium. Lineage (GTDB taxonomy): Bacteria > Bdellovibrionota > Bdellovibrionia > Bdellovibrionales > Bdellovibrionaceae > JANWYU01. The sequence continues at coordinate 40,213 of JANWYU010000208.1, forward strand.
ACCGTGAGTAAGGCACGAACAGGCAGAGAAGCCCTGGGAATTCTAGAACATGAGGAGTTTGATCTTATTATCATGGACGTGAAAATGCCTGAGATGGATGGTTTGTCCGCATTACGAGAAATAAGAAAAATGAGACCCGAAAGTTTTATAGTCATTCAAACGGCCCACGCCAATTTAAAGGAGGCAGTAGAGGCCATACGCATGGGGGCTTATGACTATATTGAAAAACCCATCCAAGTTGATAAGTTGCGGGCTTTAATTCATAAGTGTTTGGAAACCAGACAGCTGGTTCATGAGGTAACCTTTTCCCATCCCCTCATGGATGATGATATTGAAAGTGAAATGGTGGGTAGTTCCAACAAAATGAAGGAAATTT
>JANWYU010000218.1 GCA_025055135.1 Pseudobdellovibrionaceae bacterium
GTGACCTTATCACCCCACGTCTGCCTCCTAGGAAACATATCACCGGAATTCGGAGTTTAGTTGGGTTTGGTAATCCGGTAAGGACCCCTAGCCCATTCAGTGCTCTACCTCCAGGATACTCTAACCTAAGGCTATACCTAAATATATTTCGGGGAGAACCAGCTATCACCCAGTTTGATTGGCCTTTCACCCCTAACCACAGCTCATCCGAGGATTTTTCAGCATCCACCGGTTCGGCCCTCCACGAGGTGTTACCCTCGCTTCAGCCTGGCCATGGTTAGATCACCGGGTTTCGGGTCTATCCCTGCAGACTTAACGCCCTTTTAAGACTCGGTTTCCCTACGCCTCCGTCTCATGCGACTTAAGCTTGCCTGCAAAGATAACTCGCTGACTCATTATGCAAGAGGTACGCCGTCGCACACGTATGGTGCTTCGACTGCTTGTAAACTTGCGGTTTCAGTTTCTATTTCACTCCCCTCTCGGGGTTCTTTTCACCTTTCCATCACTGTACTTGTCCACTATCGGTCGCTAAGGAATATTTAGCCTTGGAGGGTGGTCCCCCCAGATTCCCACAGGATTCCACGTGTCCTGTGGTACTTGGGATACCCCTAGGCCTCCTCCGGTTTTCGATTACAGGGCTATCACCTTCTTTGGCCAAGCTTTCCAACTTGTTCTTCTAACCTTTGGAGTACCACGTTGAGGTCCCGCAACTCCAATATTATTTGCATAATATTGGTTTAGGCTGTTCCCCTTTCGCTCGCCACTACTGAGGGAATCTCGGTTGATTTCTTTTCCTGACGGTACTGAGATGTTTCACTTCCCGTCGTTCGCCAAAGCCAGCTATGAATTCACCGACTTTTAGTACATAAAGTACTGGGTTGCCCCATTCAGAGATCTCCGGATCAACGCGTGTGTGCCGCTCCCCGAAGCTTATCGCAGCTTACCACGTCTTTCATCGCTTCTTAGCGCCAAGGCATCCACCGCAAGCTCTTAGTAGCTTTAAAATGAATATACCTAAGGTTTGTATTGCAACTAATCTATTCAATTTTCAAAGATCCTTTTTGGTGGGCCTGGGATGATTTGAACATCCGACCCCACGCTTATCAAGCGTGTGCTCTAACCAACTGAGCTACAAGCCCTTTAAGCTTTAGCTCTCTCAAAAATGAATAGCCGAGATCAAATGTTATCCTTAGAAAGGAGGTGATCCAGCCGCAGGTTCCCCTACGGCTACCTTGTTACGACTTCACCCCAATCATCGATCATACCTTGGGCGCTTGCCTCCTTGCGGTTAGCTCAGCGACTTCTGGTATAACCAACTCTCATGGTGTGACGGGCGGTGTGTACAAGGCCCGGGAACGTATTCACCGCGGCATGCTGATCCGCGATTACTAGCGATTTCGACTTCATGCAGTCGAGTTGCAGACTGCAATCTGAACTTAGATGGCTTTTTTGGGATTAGCTCCGACTCGCGTCTTTGCGACCCTTTGTAGCCACCATTGTAGTACGTGTGTAGCCCTGGACATAAGGGCCATGAGGACTTGACGTCATCCCCACCTTCCTCCGGTTTAACACCGGCAGTCCCTCTAGAGTGCCCAACTGAATGCTGGCAACTAAAGGCAAGGGTTGCGCTCGTTGCGGGACTTAACCCAACATCTCACGACACGAGCTGACGACAGCCATGCAGCACCTGTGCACCGGCTCTTGCGAGCGAAGACATCTCTGCCTTCTTCCAGTGCATGTCAAGCCCAGGTAAGGTTTTTCGCGTTGCATCGAATTAAACCACATACTCCACCGCTTGTGCGGGCCCCCGTCAATTTCTTTGAGTTTTAATCTTGCGACCGTACTCCCCAGGCGGGATACTTAACGCGTTAGCTACGTCACTGAAGGGGTCAAATCCTCCAACGACAAGTATCCATCGTTTACAGCGTGGACTACCAGGGTATCTAATCCTGTTTGCTCCCCACGCTTTCGGATCTCAGCGTCAGTGTCTGGCCAGCTACCCGCCTTCGCCTCCGATGTTCCTCCTGATATCTACGTATTTCACCACTACACCAGGAATTCCGGTAGCCTCTCCAGCACTCAAACTGAACAGTATCGAGCGCACTTCTTGGGTTGAGCCCAAGGCTTTCACACTCGACTTGATCAGTCGCCTACACCCGCTTTACGCCCAATGATTCCGAACAACGCTAGGGTCCCTCGTCTTACCGCGGCTGCTGGCACGAAGTTAGCCGACCCTTTCTCGCAGGGTACAATCAGAACTTTTTCCCCTGCAACAGAGCTTTACAGACCGAAGTCCTTCATCACTCACGCGGCGTCGCTGCATCAGGGTTTCCCCCATTGTGCAAGATTCCCTACTGCTGCCTCCCGTAGGAGTCTGGACCGTGTCTCAGTTCCAGTGTGGCTGGCCATCCTCTCAGACCAGCTAAGGATCGTCGCCTTGGTAGGCCATTACCCTACCAACTAGCTAATCCTACGCAAGCACATCCCAAAGCGATAAATCTTTGGCCCCCAAAGCATGCGCCTCAGGGGCATTATGCGGTATTAGCCCATCTTTCGATAGGTTATCCCCCACTTTGGGGCAGTTTACTCACGCGTTACTCACCCGTGCGCCACTAGTACTCGGCCGAAGCCTTTCCCCGTTCGACTTGCATGTATTAGGCACGCCGCCAGCGTTTGTTCTGAGCCAGAATCAAACTCTCCAAAGAAAATTGCGAGTTTTATAAATTTGTGTCTCGGCTATTCAGTTTTCAAAGAGCCACTGCCTCCCCACTTGTTCATTTTCTACTTAAGCAAAGCTTAATTTTCGATAACTACGTATGAGTTCAAAAAGCGAGGCCAGCAGATCGATAAACGTAATAAAAGCATTATGGGCAGTCAATGACTTTTTTCATAAGGTTTTACACCGCGCAATCAAATCCCGTCATGTTTTTAAAACTGGTCTTTCTGGTCTTTTTCCTCTCGCCACTTAATACTACAGGTGAGAAGGGCTGGAGAGGATCCTCCCCAAACAGCGGTAGAATCATGCGTGCCTCTCAATGTCACAGTGAGCTTCTGATTGCCATACAACGACTGAAGCATTGTTTCGCCCCCCCTCATTACCATCAACGTGGTAGACTTGGTTAAGTCTTCCACAATTACTTTTCCTCCATTAGAGGGTCTATGCCTTATCTTAAAACTCTGAAGAAACTTACCTACATAAAGTCTCTCTTGAATTACAATGTCAAGCTTTCGCCGATTGGCACTTTCGCATTTATAAATAATCGTTCTGGAACTTCCTACAGACGTTTCAGCGATCAAACTAATCGCCAAAATGGTTGCAAAAACTATAATTTTTCCCATTCCAACCTCCTTTTTTGGAGACGGAGCAGAGCAGGGCCATCCGACGAAGTCAATTTATGACCATTTGCGTAATAATCATCCCCTGGAAGCCTTTATCATCACGATAACCGAAAATTAGGAAAAAAAGCGAAAATAAATTAGGAAAATAGATCAGTCAAATCATTAAAGCATGATCATTAAAACATATTTAAGATACGATTTGGTGGAGGCAACAGGGATCGAACCTGCGACCTTCTGAATGCAAATCAGATGCTCTCCCAGCTGAGCTATGCCCCCAAAAAGTGAGCCGAACTGTACCCCGATAATAAAAGGCTGTCAAGGTCACCGCAATTTACACAAAAGTCCAGTGATCTGCTAAAATGTAAATTTTGTAGATTCCGCGTAAGAGTTACTTCATACTATCGGTAACGCGACAAATCGAGATCAAAATGGCGGACCTACCAAACTTGTTTAACCATTGGGATTATTTTGCGCAATTATCCCCTGAGATCATAGAGGAACTGAGCCAAATTGCCGAAATTTGCCACTCCTTTCAGCAAGAAACCACACTAATCTTTGAAAATCAGCCAAACTCCAATCTATTTGTTTTGAAACACGGAGTATTCCGGGTAGAGGTGGATCGCAGCGTCGTTAACACTCTCGAAGAACCCGGCGAGACTGCTGGAGAGATGAGTTGGCTGACAGGTAACCTACCCTTAGCTTCAGTAATTGCTGAATTCGATACCCATTATCTAAAAATTCCGTTTATGGAACTTGATCGTCTTGATAAAAAGCACTCTGGTCTCATTCGACAACACTTCTACCAAAAGTTACCAACCATTTTTTCTAAAAGACTCATTAACACTAACGCAAGAGCACGACAGGTAAATATTTTGGTAGAAAAGCTAAGAAGTACCGAAGAAAACCTGAAACTCATCAATTTAAGCTTGGGTTACCAAATCACCCAAACAGATGCCGACTTAACTCAATTGGTGAACCGCCTGGCTAATCAATTACTACCAAAAATTAAAAATTGCCTGGAAGGAGATCTCAACACTGATCTTGCTTTAGATCTTTTGCAAAAAATGGAGGTTGAAATAGGCGCCGTTACTGGTCTGTCAAAAAGCGGCAGAAAAATATCCCATAAAATTCGATCGCAGATCACAAACCGCAAAATAGCAGAGGCTTTAGATCATTTACAGGAAACTTTAGGGATTCCTTTCAATAACAACCGCTCATCAGAGGTAAATCTCCTTATTACCGACCATTGGGACACCGGTTCCCCAAAATCCATAGGTGCAAAAGAAGTAATGTATATTGAAAATAAATCACTGGGAGATCTCGACTTTTATTTATCCCACTCTACTAATTTTAATTACATTATCTTAAGCCCTAAGGCCAACAAAAAGGATCTTTTAAAAACCATTTCCATCAGTCTTAATAAAGTTTTGTTTAGTAACATTTGGGGGTTACACAAATACCTTTCATGGGGCAGTCACATTTCGACACTCACTGTAAATCGCTCTAGTGAAAGAATGAAAATTAATCAACAGGTTACTGAACGTCTTCTTTCCATGGGAATAAGAAGTTCAATAACCGCCCAAATAGAGTTGGTGCTTGAAGAACTTTTGATGAATAGCCTGTACGATGCCCCCACGGATGCAAACGGCAATCATTTGTTCAATCACCTTTCTCGCTCGGAATCGGTAAAGTTACCTGGTAATGATGAGGTCCTAGTCAGTTTTGGTTCTGATGGTTACCAAGCTGGCATTTCCGTTACTGACCCCTATGGCTCCCTCACCAAGGAAACCATTTTTAAATACCTAAAAGGGGGCATCACAGGCCAATTTGCTCAAGAAGCCAACAAAGGTGGAGCTGGAAAAGGCCTATTTCTCATCTACTCCAATTCCGATGCCATTATCTTTAATATCCAACCCAGACATAGAACCGAAGTTATTTGCCTTTTTAACCTGGAAAAAAAAACGACCGAAGAGCCATTCAAACAAACACGCGTGGAAATTTACTGGCTCAACAACTAAAAGATCGACATAGGCATATGCATAGGCAGCCAGTTTGACGCTTAATGCAAGGAATGTCACTTGAGCCCTTTTTTATTTTCATCTTACACTAGGGTGCGGTGAAATGCCCAACCAAAAAACAAAAGGAGCTGTCATGAACATTTTTTTCAAAATGGTACCGCTTATTTTAGTTTCGTTAGGGATGGATGTCAGTTTCGCCAAGATTAATCCCAATGCTCCTGTTGGAGGAACCTTTAATCGCAATTTAGGCGGTGAACCTCCCACCATTCATCCAATTATGGCAACTGACGCCTACGCCTCTGTTATTCACTCTTACGTTTTTGATCGATTGGCCTCGAGGGATCCTCAAACGGCAGAATTTGCCCCACGGATGGCCGAACGGTGGGAAATGGCAAAAGATGGTAAAAGCTGTACCTTTTATTTACGACCCAATCTACGTTGGCATGATGGAAAACCAGTCACAGCAGAAGATGTGAAATTTTCTTTTGATGCCATTAAAGAGAAGGAGTATGGAGCCCTTCATTTACAGAGCTATTACGAAAACCTAGACCGCGTTGAAATTATTAGCCCCATGGTGGTTAAATTCTTTTTTAAGAACTCCTACTTTTTAAACTTCTCTACAGTGGCTACAGCTGAAATTATTCCAAAACATGTGTATGGAGATGTGACAACATCAAAGAAACTCACCACCACTGCGGTGGGATCGGGACCCTATCGACTTGAAAAATTTGAACGAGGTCAAAAAATTGTCCTGAAAAGAAACCCCGATTGGTATGGCTTTAACATCCCACCTTGGAAGGGAGCCTATAACTTTGAAACGATGAACTTCCGCTTCATCTCTGAAGAAAATGTTGCCATGGAGAGCCTAAAAAGAAATGAGTTGGATTTCGTTCCGAGAATGACTCCGGAATACTATGTGCAAAAGGCAGTGGGTGACCCTTGGGAGAAAACAGTTTTTAAAGTAAAAGCCGAAAACAAAGCCCCCAAATCGTTTGGATTTATCGGATGGAATTTAAGAAAGCCGTTATTTCAAGACAAAAGGATTCGCCTTGCCTTGTACCATTTGTTGAACCGAGAAGAAATGAACAAAAAATTTCGATTTAGCTTTTCGGACTTGGCAACAGGACCCATGTATATTCGCTCAGAATTTGCCGATCCCAAAGTAAAACCTGTGTTATATGATCCGAAAAAGGCCAGTGAGTTACTGACCCAAGCGGGATGGAAGGACTCAGACAAAGATGGGATTCTTGATAAGGTGATTGATGGTAAGGTAACACCTTTTAGGGTTACTTTGATTTATGCCAACAAAGACGTGGAAAAATATTGGACCATGTACCAAGATGACCTTAAAAAAGCAGGAATCGATCTAGTATTGAAATATTTAGAGTGGAACTCCTTTTTAAAAGAACTGGACTCTCATAATTTTGAAGCTGCTGCCTTAGCCTGGCAAACTGCCTTTGACTGGGATCCTAAGCAAATCTGGCATTCTCAATCTGCTGAAAAGGGAGGTTCGAATTTTATTGGTTACTCCAATCCAGAGGTGGACCGTCTTATTGATGAAGGACGGCTGGAGCCTGATCAAGCAAAAAGACGAAAAATGTTCCAAAAAGTGTATCGTCTGATTGCGGAAGATGTGCCTTACGCCTTTCTTTTTAACGATCGATATACCTTTTATGGACACTCTATAAAAGTTGAAAAGGCCAGTGATACCCTGAATTATGATGTGGGAGTAGACTATTGGTGGTCTTCTAACAAAGCATCCCTATTGCGGTAGAATTCGAAAGAAGTGGCCTACAAGGACGGTGTATCAAGGGCAACGGAGGAATGAAGTTTGTTTACCTTTGTTGTTCGTCGTTTACTGCTCATGATACCAACCTTTTTAGGTATCACGTTAATTTCTTTCGTTATCATTAATTTAGCACCAGGTTCTCCTATTGAGCAAAAAATTCAGGCGATTCGCTTTGGTGGGGGAGGAGAGGTGGGGGGCGCCTCTGGCTCCCACTCCAACTCCAAAGGGTCTGTTAGTCTGAACGAAGAAATCCTTGAGGCTCTTAAAAAACAGTATGGGTTCGATAAGCCCATTTTGGTTCGCTACTGGATTTGGTTAAGAAATATTTTTACTTTAGATTTTGGAACGAGCTTTACTTACGAAGAGCCCGTCTTAAAAGTAATTGTATCCAAATTCCCAGTATCGCTGCAGTTCGGGATTGCTTCTTTGATTTTAACCTACTTAATTTGCATTCCCCTTGGCATTTTGAAAGCAGTAAAAGCTGGAACCACCTTTGATGTCGTATCAGGGCTTATTCTCTACTTTTTTTACGCAGTTCCTCCTCTCATTTTAGGGATTTTACTCATCACTTTCTTCGCTGGTGGATCTTATTTTAGTTGGTTCCCCACTGGATTACTGTACTCCGATCACTACGATGAGTTGTCATTTTGGGGCAAAGTATGGGACCGTGTACACCATTTTGTGTTACCCCTAACCTGCTATGTTTTGGGAGGCTTTGCCTCTCTCACCCTTTTAATGAGGAACTCTCTTTTAGACGTCATCAAACAAGATTATATTCGTACCGCCAGGGCCAAAGGTTTGGATGAAAAGACCATCTTATGGAAACATGCTTTGCGAAATGCCTTGATTCCTTTAGCGGTAAACTTAGGTGGGTTCTTACAGGTGTTTCTAAGTGGTTCGTTGATTATCGAGAGTGTCTTTCAATTAGATGGGATTGGGTTATTGAGTTATATGTCCATTTTGTCCCGGGACTATAATGTAATTATGGGACTCATATTTTTAAGTGCAGTAACATTGATGTTGGGAAGGTTATTAACTGATATTGTTTATGTGATTATTGATCCCCGCATTGACTTTAAATAGAGTTAGATCATGGCCAACAAGCACGGTGTCGTTCCATATCAAAATTATATGAACCCCTCCCAAAAACGATGGCTTAAGTTTAAAAGGAATAAACCAGCTTTGATCTCCCTCTATCTTTTGAGTATTATGTTGTTTTTTAGCTTAACTGCTGAAATTTGGAGTTCAAGTCGTCCCATTATTCTAAAATATAATAACCAATGGTATTTTCCTGCTTTAGTTACCTACCACCCTACAGTTTTTGGAAGAGAAGACATATTTGTCATGGATTACCGCTCACTAGAACTCAAAGAAAATGATTGGGCTATTTGGCCAATCAATCAATGGGATCCATATGAAAGTAACAAAAGTGTTGAATATTATCCTTCCCCTCCATCTGCTCAGAATTGGTTAGGCACCGACGATCGCGGCCGAGATATTTTGAGTCGATTACTGTACGGGTTTCGCTACACAATGGCTTATGCCATTGGAGTGTGGTTACTCAGCTATTTAATTGGCACCGTAGTGGGGGCAGCTTTAGGTTACTTTGGGGGCAAATTAGATTTGTGGGGTAGCCGTGTTGTGGAAATTATTGAAACCATGCCAGTAGCTCTGTTATTAATCACAGTAATTTCGATTTTTTCTCCCAATGTTTTCGGTTTGATCTTTTTTACTGTAGTCTTTGAATGGACCGGAATATTTCATCACATGCGGGCGCAGTTCTTACAATTGCGGAAAAGAGAGTTTGTAGAGGCTTCTACGGCTTTGGGATTAAGCCACTCTCGAATTATCTTCCGACACATTTTGCCAAATGCCCTTACTCCACTGGTAACCTTTTCTCCCTTTAACATTGCCGCTAATATTTACCTACTTGCAACTTTGGATTTTCTGGGGCTTGGGCTACCCGCCCCTACTCCTAGTTTGGGTGAGTTAATTTCTCAAGCTAAAAAATATGTTACCTCAGCGGAATGGCTTGTTTGGTCGCCCGCCATTACTATTGTTATTACTATGACCGCATTTATTAATATTGGAATTGCTATTCGAGATGCTTACGATGCTAGAATGTAAGTTAACCGGGTTTTCTCGGTTACCTGCGCCTAAACAATTTTCTTTTTTCCCCTTTCTCATCTCGCAGCCGAAAATCGGGATCTAAAGAAACATCCATATTCAGACTAAGAACCACTCGTTCCTGAGGGGTCTGTCCGGAATAAACTCCCATTTCTTGAGAGTACCAAGCCAGATCCAAATTCAACAACCAAAACGAGACACCCAAACCATAAGCGTTGTAACCTTGATATAAACCCGCACGCAAATCTAAAAACAACAACTGCACTTCAGCCCCAAGATGTATTTTTTTTCCAAGCTGCTCCTCGTTGTTCAAAATGTGGCGATACTCTAGACCCCCAGTGAGTCCAAATCCGTAGAAACTGCGCTCAAAAGTGGAAGTGAAAATCACGTTTTCCCTAATAGGCTTAAGCTTTTGACCAGAGTTAACCGCAAATGAGGTATGTCCCCAATCTTGTATGGCCAAGCTGACTCTAGGATTCCAACTGTTTTTTAAATGATACATAACTCCCACATCAAGACCGAAAGCTTGGCCGGAGTTGGTAATTGAGTTTTTAATATTATTAACTATGTCATTAGTAAAATTAGGATCCAAAAGTTGAGTAGTAGAAAAATTTAAATCGCCCCCAACCCGCTCAACTCTTTTCAAATTGATTCCGACAGAAAATTGGTCATTAATCGGGTAACCAAAACCAATAATGTAAAACTCGTCATCGTAGTAACTAACATCCAAAGAGGGCATGCCGGGATCCTTAAGCATGGCACTTAAGTCGTATCCATGTAAATAATAGGCTCCATACCGATACCAAGATAAGGCTGCCCATCCCCAGGCTCCCACCCACAAGGGTTTACCATATAAACCCGATAGGGCAGACAGTCCTCCTCCCCAATTGATGTTGGAAAAATTATTATACGCCTGCAGACCATTGATCCCCAATCCAGCATCAAAGATTTCCAAATTAAATCCCGAATTAATGCCCAAATAAGCTGGATTCCACACAAACGAAATTCCTAAATGCTCATTGGCAACGCGAACCCCTCCCATTCCTAAAGAACGAATGGTCTCATGGTAACTTTTTAATTGCTGAGCGAATGCTTGGTTTTTTCCCGTTGAAACGCTTATAATAACCAGAACAAAAATGACCAAAATAGGCATAAACATCCTGCTACTGAAAAATTTACGGACAACAATTATCAGGCGGTATAATAGGAACACAGGATACTCCATCTAATCCGGTTGATGAAGAGCGCAGTAACTTTCTCAATTGAGTTACTTGAGCAGAAGTAACATTAGCAGCATCGGTAACGGAACAAAACGTAACACCTGGATAAGAACATAAACCATTGGTTAAACCGGTTATAGAAGAAAGATTGGCCAGCGCTGTTCCAATTGCTGTGAGATTTTCCACAAACAGAGCAAAGCCAGTAATAATTTCCTTAATCTCAGCATCACTAAAAAATAAGGGATTAGGAGAATTGGTACAGCTATTAACCCCGGTGTCGACCACGCCATTACCAAGTCCGGAATTTTCAGCAATGTCGAATTTTACCCGCATATACATTCCCATTTTGGCTAAGCTGATGAGCGCCATGAAAAACTTCTCACTCGTAGTCCTTTCAGATGGACTATTAAGCTGCGACCAAATAATTTTAACTTGAGCCTCTGCCTGAGTACAAAAAGTTGGTAACACGTGCTTGTTGCCCCACAATGAAAGTAACGTTTGAAAGAAGGTATTGCTTCCTCCAAAGTTAGCAGAAGAAACTGCGCTTATAAAATCTATGAAGGTATAACCACACTTTCCTGCAAGTGCTTTAGCGTAATTAAAACGCACCTCTCTTTGATTAAGAAACTGAGGGCTTAGCTGAGCAAATTTTTGAATTGACTCGGTAAACTGACCATTGTTGTATAACTTCATCGCATCCTCGTAAATGGCTTCATTAGTGGAAGCATTGGAAAATTTTTTAATGGGATTCTCAGAACATGAAGTATGCAACAAAGTGTAAACGACAATACAGATAAAATAATTTTTTAAAAACGATAAGACCATTTAACGACATACCTCCGACTTGGTAAGGATTGACCATCAGGACCCATATCGTCAGCATACCAAGCCAACTGTAATTGAGTATGCTCACTGGCTATTTCCAATCCCAAGGTCCAAAGCCCTTGATTCAATCCAGTCCGAAGAAAAAGCACGTCTTTGTAGTTATATTCATAGCCCACATGAAGATGACGAATTTTTGATTGCTTATAACTAATACGCTCAAGATCGTGGGCTTCTACGGCAATAACAGAACGTGAGGTGCTACTATGAATAGGAAATAAGGAAAATCCTAAATCAACAGACTGGTTTTGCACTTCAGGGTGAGTGAACAAAGTACGCCGATCAAAAATTTTTTGATCAAATCGGATGCCCCCAATATCTCGATAAACCACGCTTAAGGTTGGATGATAAGGCCAAGGCAAAGTTATGGTAACCCCAGCATCATAGCCCAAACCAGAACCAGAGCGTCCTTGATGATCTATAGAAAAATAGGCAGGTAGGGGCTGCATGTTATCAAGCTCAATTCGAGAAACTAATTTAGCTGCTCCACCTATTTTTAAATGGCCATCTAAAAAGCGTAGGGCAATGCCTGCGGTAAGTGACTGATCGTCTCGATAAAAAGCCTGGGCCACGTTATTATCAGAATCGATACGACCTGCTAACCACTGTTGAGAGAAAAAACCTAAGCTAAAATATTGGCTAGCAAAAATAGAACTCAAAAGCCCTCGGAAATAATAGTTTACATTTGGTGAATGATTTAATGAATTAAATACAGAATTCAAATCTAATGGGTTACCAATAGGAGATGTCTTCGAAATAGGCCAATAAAAAGTATCAGAAAAATCTAGTTCAGCATCTAAAGTTATGAAATAAACATCACGCAGTCTTAATAGGTGAGCTGGATTAATAAACAAAGCCGTCTCATCGTTAACTGTACTGACTTGTACACCACCCATTCCTAGGGATCGTACTCCACGATAAAAATAGCGTTCACCGATTTCACTTTTCGGTAGTTGAGAGTAACAGTTATATATTAAAAAAAAGTTACCCACTATTAGTAAAATAAAAGAAAATTTAATTGAGCTAGAATAAAACAGGTAGCGCAAAAAAACTCCTACTTATCTTTTTTGCTTTTCACCTCGGCTATGGCTTGTTTGGCAACTTCTGAAGGATTTTTTAATTCAATAGGTATTCTTACTTTCGAGGCTTTGTGAGCTTCCGCACTAATTTCAATGCGAGCTTCGGACAACTTTTCCAAAAACCTAATAATAGCAGGCTCATCCTGGCTAAATTTTTTGAAGTGTCGCACAAAATTTTCAAGAGCAATCAAATATGTTACCTGAGCCTCATCAGAGCATTTCTTAATATTATGCTTAAGACAATCAAAAGCTTGGGAAAAAAACTGATCGATCACCTTTTCCAAAACATTGCGATCCCTAAGCTCCACAAAAAGAGTTGGAACTAACTTAGCGAGGATATGATCATGGTCAGGCCTGCTCAATAACATCTGAGTAGCGTCAGTCAAAGCCACGACCACCTTACTACGATCTTTACGTCCCTCCTCTAATTTTTTGTAGATGGCTTTTTCCATTGCTTCTACATTTTTCATATATAATCGATGATAAACATAAATTTTTTTTGATAAACCATCTTTGGATATGAGAACGATTGCCACAATAAAAAATAACCGAATCCAAAACTTCGTCATGGGAAGATCACCTAATACAATTTTACCTTTAAAGGAATAAAAAAAAAATCATTTGAGTACACCAGTAATAATTAGGACTTTAGTCACATCAGTTTGACCAAACCTAGAGATTAGACCAGAATAAAAATCAGTTACCATTATGATCAAGTCAAAATCTGTGGACATTCAAAAATCGTGTCTAGAACTAGCCCGGCTAATGAAGGACCAGCCTGGAAAAATTGATTATAAATTAATCAAAGAAGGCGAAAAGCACCTCGGTTTTTTTCAAGACAACAATTACACCGATCAATTTATGGATCTAAAAAGCTTAAAAAAAGACATTCTTCTTTTATGCGCTGAGGATGTATCGCGAGGATCTCAAATTTTACAAACCTCTATATTGGGGGTTACCTTTCATTTGAATAAGTTAAAAAAATTTGTTGTACCCCATGGTAACAATCCAGAAGGAAGTCTGGTATTTAGCGTAAGTTGGAAAAACATTCGTGCTTTTTTAAATTGGCGCAATGGCAACCAAGTCGATGTTCCACAGCCCATTATCGACCAATGTCTTTATCTCCTGTGCTTTAAATTATCTGAGCTAGTCGATTAATCGATTAAACTAAATAAATTTAGACTTTAATACCGTTGTGTTTTTGACATCTACCCCGATGGAAACACAAGTAAGGGATTTGTACGGAATGCAAGCCCCAAGTAACAAGACAAGGAGGTGAAACATGCTGAAACTAACCTAAAAGGAGGATGACATGGGGATGAGAGTCAGCACGAACATATCCGCCATCAACGCCCAACGCAATTTAGCCGGAGCGCAAAGAGTAATGAATAAATCGATGGGCCAATTAGCAAGTGGCGCGCGTATTAATATTGCCGCGGATGATGCCGCAGGACTTGCTATTTCAGAAAGACTAAAATCTCAAATCCGCTCTGCACGTCAGGCCAATCGTAATGCCAATGATGGGATATCTATGGTGCAAACGGCAGAGGGCGGATTAAATGAAATCAGTAATATGATTACCCGTCTTCGTGAATTAGCAATTCAATCGGCATCCGATACAGTCTCTGACACCGAAAGAAATTTCATAGATAAAGAAGTCCAGCAACTCAAAAGTGAAATCAATCGGATTGCCCAAACAACCAAGTGGGGAACTACTAATTTGCTGGACGGCACAACTCCGAAATTTGATTTCCAAGTAGGTCTTTTTAACTATGAAAATGAAGACCGCATCACCTTTGATTCATCAGAAAATGTGGCAACCTTAGATCGATTAGGCTTAGCTGGTCTCGATTATACCACTAAAGCGGGATCTCAAGAAGCACTCTCTCATTTGGATATTGCTCAAAACACCATCAACGGTTACCGAGCAAATTTGGGAGCCCTACAAAATCGGCTCACCGCCACTATCGATAATCTTGCCGTCCAAGAGGAAAATTTGAGTGCCGCGAATTCCCGAATTCGTGACACCGATGTGGCAATGGCTAGCTCTGAGATGGTCCGCAATCAGATTTTGCTGCAGGCAGGAACCGCCACATTATCCCAAGCAAATCAGACCAATCAAATGGCTCTAAAACTAATTGGTTAATTTTATTCTTAGCAACGGTGATTAAGATCATAGGTCCTTCATCCTACGAACAAATAGATGGAGGACCATAATTTTCCATGTTAACATTGTGCTAAAAACTCTTTTAATGTGGCCAAATAAATATCACCAAAATCTTTAAGTCCATTGAGATGTTGGGCTTCTGGTAACAGGAGCCTTTTCCATCGTATTCTTGAACTATGACAGAATACATCATCAATTTGGTCCGGGCTAATTAGAGGATCCCTACCTCCTTCAATAGTTAAAATAGGAAAACCATCCGGTAACCTAGCCACTGCTCTTCTAGTTTGCCAATCCCAGGCTGGGCCCCATACAAGAAACAAAATAAGGGTCAGGGGATAAAGCAAAATCGGGTTAGTGAGCCCACGGTAATGTTTCAGCAACTTAAATACAGAGTAGATAAAACCCGTTCCAGGACCACTATCACAAATAAGCGCCTTAACATTATGACACTGAATTCGACTCAAAACCTCTAATACGGCAGATGAAGGGTTACTAAACGAAAATATGATTTTAGGTTCAGGATGGTTTTTAATGACTTGCTCAATTTGATAAACCCACAAAGATCTCATACTACCAAATCGCCACAGCTGTAACCACGGTATTTGGTAAGTTAAATCAACAACAACAACAGGAATGCCCAAACGTTCAAAAAAATCAATGTGCCGCTGCAACTGGGCCCTTTTAGCCTCAAAGAAAGGAACCATAATAACTTTGGACACACCTTTCATCATGAACGAAGGAAAAAATTGCTGGGTAAAATTATAAGCTCTTCATGCAATTCGTTCTCTTTGTGTTCGGGTTTTGGGAAGAATCTTTCAAGTAATCCTTCCACACCCTCAAGAATATTTAATGTACCCACATACCATTGTCCCTTGCGAAAATAGGGCAACGCACGCCCAACAATTTCATCAAGTTGTTTTTGATGAACCATTTTTTTAATGGCCTCATCGACTAGCAGTACCACCTCTCTTTCAAAAACACTCACAAAAATCAAAACCCCTGACTGAGAAGGTGTGCGGCTTACCGAATTGGCCAAAAAATAATTAAGACTTGCCATTTGCACTAGAAGGTCTTTTATCTTTTCTGGAACAAAAAGATATTGTACCAATGGTATGCGACCCACCAAATATCCCAAAAAATAACCCATTCCCAAAATAAACGCCACCAACGCAGATTGAATCGCGATATGATCCATTCCAAGCAATAAATTAATCTTTTGACTCAAGCTCTCAACAAATACCCCACAAATTAACAACATTAAGAGTCCAGAGTAGTATGCCACCCAACGAGTTGGGATAACCTGTTCAGCTAATACAACAAGAATCTCCCCTCTACATTTTTTCTCTATTTCGCGGATTCTGAGACGAATGCTTTGCTTTTCTTTTTCACTCAACATTAAAATTTAACCTCTGGAGGTGATTCTATTTTTTGTTTTTCATCAATAGTAACATCCCACTGGGGCATTTTCTCATATTTGAAAAAAATGGCATTAGTAACATTAGTTGGAAAAACGGTAACTAGATTGTTAAACTCCTTAATACTTTCGATTAATCTCTGTCGCGCAACAGTAACCCGATTCTCAGTACCTTCAAGCTGAGCCATTAAATCGCGAAACTGAGTGTCCGCCTTTAAGTTGGGATAATTCTCAGTAATCATCAGTAATCGCCCCAAAGCTTGTGAAAGCTCATTTTGAGTTTGATTAAATTTTGCCACATCTTCTGCTGTTAACTTGTTGGGATTGATTTGAACCTGAGTTGCTTTAGCACGGGCATTTAAAACACTTTCCAAAGTTTCTTTTTCGTGAGAGGCATAGCCCTTAACCACATTCACTAAATTGGGTATCAAATCTGCCCTCCTTTTGTACTGATTGGTTAATTCCGCCATGGCCGCCTCTACCTGATTTTTCTGCTGCGGAATCCGTTGAATACCACACGCAGTTAGTCCCAAAAACAAAATGACCCAAACGGTCGACTTTATCAGCCAAACCCCAAGGTTGGCTCGATCATTGCCACAAAATTTTAAATACACGTTAGCCTCCTTAACAGGTAACCATCTAGTAACCTAATTGATAGAGATAAGTAAATCAACTTGTTATGCGAAAATACGTTTCAATTAACGCCTTTTCAGAACTGGGCCACTCATCAACAAAAAGACACTCCTGGCCAGTATCCGGATGTACAAAACCCAGTTTATATGCATGAAGAAAAATTCTACCCTTACTCAATTCAAGGAAATGTTTGTTTTTCATTTTTTTTTCTTGAAACCCATAAAGTTCATCACCCAAAATAGGCAAATTAAGCTCACTCAAATGAACGCGAATTTGGTGGGTTCTTCCTGTTTCTAATTTTAGATTCAAAAAGCTCATACCATCTCGAGCAGCCAATAACTGAACATGAGTGATCGCCAACTTACCTCGCATCACAGCAGCGGAACGATCTCGAATGATTTTGCCATCGCTGGAGCGGACACTGGACCATTTTTTTCGATTAGTAGGATGACGACTCAAAAATGAAACAATGGTGTTACTACTCCATTTTGGAATCCCTAGGCAAACGGCTTGATACAGTCGAAATGCTGTTTTTTTTTGAAACTGAAGTGCTAGTTGGCGGTGGGTACGATCATTTTTGGCTATGACCAATAGCCCACTGGTTTGTCGATCTAAACGATGAACGATCCCGGGACGATCCTCTTGATATCCCTGGGATAGGGAGTAACGCCCAATGAGACGATGTACTAAACTGTCATCTTCATGGCCAAGACTGGGGTGCACCACCAAACCTGCTGGCTTGGAAACTACCAATATAA
This sequence comes from Pseudobdellovibrionaceae bacterium, assembly GCA_025055135.1. Taxonomy (GTDB): domain Bacteria; phylum Bdellovibrionota; class Bdellovibrionia; order Bdellovibrionales; family Bdellovibrionaceae; genus JANWYU01. Next base: position 17,427 of record JANWYU010000218.1, read on the forward strand.
AAGGATCCTCAAAAATAACCTTAACCTCTTTGTTTACCGGAACTAAATTGGTAGCCTTCTGATCTTTTAGGTCTAAAGCAACGCAGACATAGTCCCCCTTCTTTAGTCGAAAAGAGGATTTGGTAACTATTTGATGATTCACGGTCACTTGCCCATTATCAATTAAGCGAGTCGCTTGAGTACGAGAACCAATAGAATCAAACTTGGCTAAAAATTGATCAAGCCGCCTTCCAATATCTGATTCGGTAACATGAACACAATCAATTTTTTCGAGCGGTTCGCGCTGAGATCCCACACGCTTTTTGATACAATTTTAAATATGAACTGACAACTGATTCAGGCAACTCTAAAGCTTTTACAATTTGCTTTAGGTAACCCCTCACAAACACCTCAGCAGGGAGATCTTCCGGAGCCATTCGTTCAATCGCATCTATGTAAAACGCATTAATTTTGGTAAATTCACTTAACCGACCAAGTTCCACACCTTTGTATTCCCTCACTTTGCGTAGGGCTTCGCCAGACCATGTATCACAGGTGCGGATCCATTGTTCCATCTGAGGGTCCTCCTGGTACTGTAGATGAAGCTTGGTAATACCATGAGCCTCTAAACGCCGGGAAGTTTGTTCCCCTAACGCCGGCTGATTGGAGTGGTCAGAAACTAGGGACTTTTGGGCCTTTTGATTTGTTATCTCCGTATTCTTTATGTTTGATTTCTTTGATGCTAATTTTTCATCATACAAAGACTTTAAGGTGGCGTTACCTAGAACCGTATAGGCCTCATCTAGAACTTCTAAAAGAGCCTTCAACTCCTCTTCGGTAAAGCCACTGATCTCTTTAAATTCCGGCGACAAATAAAACTGTTTCAGTTCCTGGTATTTACGATGAATGGTATCCTGATTCACCTGATGAGAGGGTAGTTCTAAAATCTCGTAATAATTCATTCGCGTGGACATAAGTTTATTATTACCTAGGTCCACCAAAAGATAACAAGTTTTTTAACAAGGGATCTTGAACTAGACTTACCAACCTGGACTAAAGTGGAATTCCGACTGTAATTAAGTAACTTTTGTTACCCTTATTCTAACACTTAAACAACTAGAATTAGTAACTTAAGCATCCTTAAAAAGGACACGGGCAGGAACAGTAGTTCCTTTACGATTACGTTTAGACTTTTTCGCAGCTGCTTTTCTGCGATCTCTATTTTTTCTTTTAATTCGCGTTGCTTTCGTTTTTGATGCCATGTCAACCTCAAATCAAGTTCACATTACAAACCCTTACCAAAACCTTAAACTTAGATCAATCCAATGAGTGTAGTCAAGACGACTTTGCACCATCAAAGGGGCCCATGCATACTGTACGCTTAATCTAGGCCCTACAAAACCGAGACCCCACGTGTTCCCAGAAAATCCTCCAGACAACAAATTTAAGTAACCTAATCGTAAAATAAACCATCGACCTAGATACACTTCTAAGCCTCCACCAATGTGACTCAAAGACTTCCAATCTAATCGAAATCTGAATACCCTCTGTAAAATATAGCTCGTCCCCAAAATAGGACGTTGATCAATAGAACTAATAGCAAATCCCCAAGACCAATGATTCAAAACGAAAAAATTAAAACCCAAATTTCCATAAAATTGATAGCGGTCAGTCTCCGGACCGACCGTCTCAAACGGGCGGGTTTGATAACCCAAAGCGATTCCAACCGCTAACCTTCTGTTATGGTAATGGGCAAGCCCCAAATTCAATCGTAAATCCCGATGGGGCCAGTAATGCTCAAAGTAAAACTCTTGGTAAATCAGTGAGGCCGGAACCAAAATATCACGAGTATTATCGGTAACATGAATAAGATATCCATTAGCACCCGTACTTTGCTGAGTTGGGCGCCCTCCCGATAGGCGCAAATAGTAACCATCTACTTGCGCTACAGTAGCGGGATTCAGTAACCCACCTTCAGCTCCCTCATTGACTGCTACACCCGCATACCCCGTAGCAGCCGTCATTGCTCCTTGCCATAGGGAATGCCCCACTAGTGGTAACCCAACCATCGTTACCGCAATTACTGCAATTGAAGCTACTTTTGAAAATAGAATCCCAATATTTTTGAACACCTTGAACTATAATGTCACATTACGACTCGAAGGAAAACACTTTATTGGTAGCGATAGCAGATAGATACAAAACTCGGACATTCATTAGCACCGTTCGTTCCACAGGAAACAATAGATCCATTCGGTAAAACTTGATTGATACTATATTGAATGAAGGCCTTTTCGTCGGTATCACCCGATGCATAACAACGGCCGTATTGTTCTCCTAATTCAGTTAAAACAGCACACATATGGAGGGGATCGGTATTAATCTCCCAATACTCGGGTGGCAAAAAGCGACGGGCAACCTCTAACCGAATTCGGTTTAAATAAACAGGACGACCGTTTATGGTAACCGCTTGATTTAAACTGTTAATTCCTTGAGAGGGACAAACATAGCGAACCCCAAAAACCTCCGCATTATTTTGTCCCCTGCCGTTGCGTATGCCACGACAAGTCGGATCATTAAACATTCCGGCGCAATAAGGACGGCGCAACGGATCATTAAGGTCCGTACGATCAATATGGCGTACGATAATCAGTGAAAAGCAATCCCACCCTTGACCTTCTTGAGCGGTAATTGGGGTGGGAGGCTTCGTGGACATATCAAGCTCTTCAATACCAACCAAAAAGCGGCTGTCGGGAGCAGAAAATAAATTATTATTAGCACTTGATGACATGAGAAACTGATACCCACGGCCTAATAGACGATTGACATTATCAGCGGTAGAACGAGCACTAGGATCCACTAATTCCAGTATCGATTTTGATTCCTCAGGGGCAAAACCTGTTACCAACACTAAGTTGTTGCGCAACTCACGCAAAAATTGGCGGGCGTCTACTTCATTCTTAGTCCAAGACAGAGAGGTAACCAACGAACGTTGTGACGGATCTAAGCGAGAAAAAAAGCCACTCCGGCGCCTAAGAGAGGGAGATTGAAGCACCGGAAGGGCTATTAGATCCTCTATAAATCGACGATGGGACACCGGCGGTAACACCGAACGGATGAGTGTGTAATCCCAACCAAACCCTCCCTCCATTCTAGATCGCTCAAAATTAACAAGTGCTAAATGCGGCTGCAATGAGGATCCTCCCAAACTTGAGATAAGCACTTCTTTTTGAATGGAAAGATCAGCCCGCTTAAACTTATCCTCAACGTATCGAACAAATTCAGGTCGGATTGTTATACCCGCTTGAGTCCTGCGGGACTTCTCCAGGTCAGACAGGGAGGATATGGATCCTATTTGTTCTGCAATATTCAGGTTATCATAACTTCCGGCACGAACATTAAAGGTTGACCGGGGTAATAGTGAGTTTTCTAGAGCACGATTGCGTTGAGCAGCAGCAGGACACGACATATAAGCAATCTGGTTAACGTTGAAATCAAGAGGAAATGGGGCTTGTTTAAAACGCACATCATGACTACTACTAGAGGCAACCAATCCCGTTAATCCTCCGCTCGATACACTATCAAAACCTGCCTTCCCACAATTCTGAAACACGAAAACCAAAGGAAGGGAAAATAAGAGTAAGGAAAAAACAAACCTTTTTCTACCGATCCCACTCATAATTTGTAATAGCGACCACCTCCTGATTTGTCTCAGTCTTACTTTGATCTCAGCTATTGTTGTGAATCCCGAGGTGGCATCCCCCATAAATCACCATCCAAAAAAGTCCCTAGCGAATCCTCCAACAATCTCAAAATACTCAAAAAGCCCCAACCCAACCCCAATAAACAATAAAATTTACCGATCAATAAAAAATGTAAAAACACATGCCCCCTTTAAAAAGGGTGCCTTCCTTTATAGTAATTTTATCACGGATAGTCCCTCCTTGCCTAAATAAATCATGATGTGTTTCAATTTAAGACATGAAAAAACCGACTAAAGCCGTTATCCCAGTTGCTGGATTGGGGACGCGTTTTTTACCAGCCACTAAATCCATTCCCAAAGAAATGCTTACCATAGTGGATGCTCCCATCATCTTCTATGTAATCGAAGAGGCCATTCATGCAGGAATTCAAGACATTGTCCTGATTCAAGGAAGAGGAAAAACTGCTATTGAAGATTTTTTTGACACCTCTTATGAGCTAGAAGACAAGCTGATGCGAGATAATAAGTATTATCTGTTGGATCGCCTAAATGAAATACGAAACAAAGTAAATATTATATCCATTCGTCAGAAACACCCCCTCGGATTGGGGCATGCCGTGCTCTGTGCCCAACCAGTATTGGGAAATGAACCTTTTGCCGTTCTTTTAGGTGACGAAATTATGTTACCCCAAGCCCCTCACGAGGATTATACTACTGCAGAATTATCTAAGGCATTCGAGGCGACTGGGCACTCTACTGTTGCCATAATGTCCATACAAGAAGTTGACGTACAAAAATATGGAATTGTTGATTTCGGAGGAAGGTTACCACAAGAATTTCCCGCTAGGGTAGCAGGATTTGTAGAAAAGCCGAACCTCAACAATGCCCCAAGCCTGTGGGCGTTACCAGGTCGTTATATTTTTTCATCATCAATACTTGACGAGTTAAAAAACCAAAAACCAGGAAAATTGGGTGAAATCCAACTGACCGATGCCATGAATTCTCTAAGCAAAAAAGAGCCCGTTTATGCCCTGCCAACCCGAAACATACGTTATGATGCTGGAGACAAGGTGGGATACCCAATCGCTAACATTGAAATTGGACTAAGACATCCTGATGTCGGGCCATTTCTGAGAAATTATTTACAAAATCAACTGCCACTACTTTTAAAGCAGACAGCGCGCCCATCATAAATAATTCATTACCATGCATTGTTTTATCCTAAAACCTACTCTCATTAATGATCTAAGAGCCAAGAACAGATTAAAGGAGGTACTGTTTTTTCTTTTGCCACTATGTTACTGTGTTTTACTTTGGGACACAGCAAATGGATTGTTACCTCGAGGACAAGACCTTTTGCTTAAAAGATGGCAATATTCTCATGAAGGATCTGTAAGACTGGATTGGCAATTTTTAGTTGAGGATGCTCAAGGATCATTTTCTTTTAAAGAAACTTGGTGGATATTAAATTTTAATCAAATAAAAATACAAACAAATCTCGTAGAAAAAAATTGGTTGAAGTGGGAAATCCTCTATAAAACCAATTCGAAAATTGGCCCTATTCCCAATATGATCGACAAAGTATCCGAATATCATCTTTTATTCCAGCGAATTTTTTTCTGGCCGAATAACCTCCCCTTTCTTCCGGTCAAGTCAGATGTAGTATTATCTCGTCAAGCAGGAAGAGTTACCTACCGACTAGAGGCCATTCAGGATCTGTTTCTCTGGTTTGATACGGAAAATCTTTCAATTGTGCGAATAAAATGGGGTGATTTGTGTGATGTTCGCTATTCCTCACCGAGTAATGCCAAACAGTTACCATCACACCAAACTGTCCATTTTGAAAATCAAAAAGCAGTGGGCCATTTGGTTCAAAACCTAGTAATTACCAAATTTGACCCGCGATTTTTTCTGGAACATTCTGGGGAATTCATAGAAAATCCTGTTACCGAAGATGATCAACTTGTTTTAAAGAAACTAAAACGCTTCTATCAGTTATGTCGATAACTGAAGCTTGGCAAATAGCAGTTAACGCTCCCCTTTTTAAAAATTTAACCTATGCGATCCCATCAGAGCTCAAACCGCAAGAAAGACAAATTGCGCTCCTACCTTTAAAAAAACACCAAGCCAAGGGTGTACTCATCGCTCCCGCATCTCCAGTATCTGATGCCCAAAATCAAAATCTTTCAGAAATTAAAGAAATTCAAAATATTTTGTTTCAAGGTTGGCAAATCCCCTCTGATTATTTTCAGTGGGCGCAATGGATTTCCGATTTTTATGTTTATCCACTCGGTCTAGTTTTAGAGCACATTTATAGCATGTTCCCCGAAAAGCCTGTGGAAAAAAAAAGTAGACGCCTAGTGAAACGCCCATTTACCGCCCCTTCAAGTACTCAACCACTAAATCACTTAACCCAGGAACAAGAGGCGGTCTTTAAAAAAATTAACTCATTTCATACCTTTTCCATTCATTTGCTTGATGGTGTTACCGGATCTGGAAAAACTGAAATATACTTACATCTTTTTGACCAAGTTATCAAAAATAGTGGGCAAGGACTGTTTTTAGTTCCCGAAATTTCTTTAACTCCCCAAATGATCCAACGTTTCTCTCGTGTTTTCGGCAATGCCGTTGCGGTATGGCATTCCCAGCTGACTCCTCGCCAAAAGTATGAAACTTGGATGAACATACAAAATCAAACAGCCAAAATTCTCATTGGCGCGCGATCTGCGCTGTTTTGCTCCATCCCTAATTTAAGACTTATTGTGCTTGATGAAGAACATGATAGCAGCTTCAAACAAGATTCCAAACTAAGATATCATGCCCGGCCTTGTGCCATTAAGCTGGCTGAACTAAAAAATATCCCAATCGTATTAGGATCTGCCACTCCGAGTTTGGAAACATTCCATCAAGTTAAAATTGGAAGATGCAACCATTACCAATTAAAAAACAGGGTAAAAACAGAGTTACCAAGCAAAATTGAAATTGTGGATTTAAAGGAAGCTAAAAAAAATCCTATTGCACGTCAATTACCCCATTGGTTATCTCCTCAGTTGTACCAAAAAATAGCCGAGACTTTAAAACACAACAATCAAGTTGCTCTTTTTTTAAATCGTCGTGGATTCGCCTCACTGATCTTCTGTAATAACTGTGGTTACCATGAGGAATGTCCGGATTGCAGTGTTCCCCTAACCTTACATAGTAACTCAATGATGTTTTGTCATTATTGCGGCTATCATTCGCCCATACCCCAAGAATGCCCCTCCTGTAGGGAGGGCTCTCTTACCCCTTTTGGATTAGGGACAGAGCAAATTGAGTTAGATTTAAAGCGGTTATTTCCAGAAAAAAATACAATACGAATTGATCGAGATGAAGTCAGCAATCTTTCCGACCTGGAAAAAGCACTGACCATCTTTCAAAACAACGATGCCCAAATTTTAGTAGGAACACAAATGATCGCAAAAGGGCTTGATTTTCCACGATTAAGGCTAGTTGGATTCGTTCTAGCTGATGTGGGATTTCATATCCCCGATTTTCGAGCTACCGAAAGGGCTTGCCAACTTCTTTTTCAAATGTCAGGACGTGCGGGACGACATGCTACCGATCAAAAATCTCAAGGTGAGATTATTATCCAAACCTATCAACCCAACAATGGTATTTTTCTTTTTCTAAAAGAGCAAAATTATAATGGATTTTTAGAACAAGAATTTCAAAACAGAAAGGAACTCTCGTATCCTCCCTTTTCTCGCATGGGATTGATTCTGCTAGAGCATTCCAAGTTGGAAGTGGTAAAACAAGACGCTTTTTTTTGCAAAAAAATAATTGATTATGGAGTGGACCACTTTAAACAGCTACACCAAAAAATAAGGATTCTTGGTCCAACAGAAGCGCCCATTTCTAAAATCCGCCGCAAATTCCGTTACCATCTTATATTGCTATCTCCCCGATCCATCGCTTTATCTTCGTTCTTTCATTGGATTGTCCAACAATATCGCGATAATAAAAGAGTTTCACAAATGCATATCGATATTGACCCATATCAGCTTCTCTAGTGAAATAAAATTAAGATGTCAGACTCGGTAACAGTAACATGCCCCAGTTGTAACCAAGCCGTTTCTTCTTTACGGTTAATTAGCGAACCTGTTCAAAAAAAATTAACCGAACAAGGATTGGGGGAGGTCCCACCGGAACTGTGTGAAAACTGCTATATCAATTACACCAGTAAAGTAGCCCATGGGGCTATTTTGCTTGCGGAGTTTAAAGCACGAGAACAAAAAAAGCTCATGATGTGGAAATCACGAGTAAATCTCTTAAAAAAGGCCCGCGCCCTGATGAGAGAGCGAGCTTATGCCGATGCAGCGATTGCTTATGAAAAGTATTTAAAGGTTTTAGAAACTGTTTACGAGGTTAAAGCAAATGAGCTTACCCCCCAGCACCTAAAAAACACAGCCCGCACCCAGGAGTTAACAGTCATTGCCAGCGTTTACTGGGATTTGCTACGAATTTATGACACAAGTGAACGATATACTGCCCGCATGGAGGTAGTAGCCAAAAAACTGGCAGAATTTCTTCCGTTCACACCGTTACTGCCCGACATACTCAAGAAGGCCCAAAATTTTGCTAAGGTTGCTAAGAAAAGCCATATCGTAAACCTATTTATTGATACAGTTCAAGAAAAGAAATCCCGTTGCTTTATAGCTACCTCAGCCTTTAATAATGAAATGGCCCCAGAAGTTAGGTATCTTGAGCAATTCCGAGATCACGTTTTAAATGTTCATTGGCTCGGAAAAAAAGTAGTAGTCCTCTACTACTTTTTCTCTCCACGCCTCGCAGAGTGGCTTGATCAAAATCCTATGCTAAAACCTGTGATCCGCTCTGTACTGCGTGGTATAATCGGTGTTTTAAAGTCATGGGCCATATTGAACAAGACAAATAACTAAGGAACCGTCTCAAATCTTGCAATGGGAGGCATTCAGTAACATGATACCAAAAGAAGTTGAAAATGTGATTATTGGATCGGGATGGGCTGGTCTTTTATTGGGCTCTTTATTTTCCCTTAAAGATAAATCCTTTTTGATTTTAGATAAAGAAAAGCAAAGCGGCGGTAACCATCACGTTATTCCCACCCATAGTGGAGCGATTTGGTTTAGGGATTTTCTATTTTATGAACATTCCGAGCTCACTTGTGAAATCTTAGAAATCTTAAAGCGCTTTGATCAAAACGTATCATACGAAATAATACCCAATTCAATTTTGGTTTTCAAAGAAGGAAGGTGGGATGTGTTCCAAGGATTTGAAACCCATCAGCCCAAATTCTTGAACGAAATCCAATATTTTTTTTCCCCGCAGAAAATACACATTAATCGTAGTTTGTGGGAAATATTCGCCGGGCTTGAGGAAAAAATCAGGTCGCAAATTATTTTAGAAGTTTTTGTAAATAAAATGCATGTGGAATCAGACCAATCCATTACTTTGCAATTGGCAAACAAACAAGTGATTAGAGCACGCCACGTTTTTTTTACTGGTAACTTTCATCAGTTACTAGGATTGTTACCAAAAGAAATTGTTTCCACGAAATTGGCACAACAAATTCGGCAACCAAAACTAGTAACTGGGATATTATTAAGTCTGATTTGCAGCAACCCTAATGAAATAGGGCAATCAAATTCATTGTATTTTTCCAGCTTAAATATAAAGGAAGAACATATTCCACTCTTTGGATCTTTCACGGCTATATCAGAAAAAGCAATTTTAACTCAATGGCTTACCTTTTTGGATGCCAAAGATAGTGACGATAACGAATTAGTTACCCATCATTTAAAATCCCTGAAAAAAAATGTAAAAAAATTTTTCCCCAACTTATCGAGTGACAGGGTAGTAGAAGAGCGAATTGAACTCCTATACGATCGCTTTGGGAATATTCAAACAAATCACGTACATCAATATCAACTTAAAGGAATTAACTCGTTATGGATTTTATGCCCTCAATTTAACTCCTCTGGGGGCAGCCTTTCCTTCTTAGAACCGGTTTCGGTTATCTCCAAAACCTTACGTCTCATCTAACAATCGAAGGATTAAAGCCTATATCAATTAGGCTATGTGCGTGGCCGCCCTCCTCGGAAAATAAAACGAAACGGGAATTTACTTACACCAAGGTAAGTTCGGGACTATCACACAAATAGCTTCGCACATATCTTGATTATCAAAAGGGCATTCCGTTGGTAAACTAGGATCACTTGGTTGGTTGGGATTTCCTGGTGATTTCACTTTTCCCACATAAATTTTATAACTAGAAGCAGCTACTCCCCGACTATCCCTAACTGTTACTATTGTTTCCCCGTCAGCTTTAGCGGTTAAAATACCTTGCTCATTGATTTCGGCAACCTCTGGTCGACTTGAGCTGAAAGTAAAGGGAGGCTGTCCGAAAATTGCAGTAAACGACAGAGTAGACCCTTTTTCAATAGTGGCCGCCTGAGGATGAACAAACATTTTGCGTTCCATAACGGTTTCGATGGCTGAAGCAGCATCAATGCGACAATCACAGGCGGTTTCAATATTAACTCGCGTCCCAGTGGCTTGAATCAATGAACGAATTTCAGCTGGAGTTAAATTAGGATTTTGGGCCTTAATCAACGCCACCAAGCCAGCCACCAATGGAGTCGCCATACTTGTTCCCGAAAGGTTCCCATACCGACCATTAGGT
>JANWYU010000221.1 GCA_025055135.1 Pseudobdellovibrionaceae bacterium
TTTCAAAAACCAAAAGCTCCGTCGAGGCACCGCAGGATTAATGGGAAAGGTAGGCATCAATTTACCATCATAACCAAATTCAGCCAATATAACTTTACCTATTCCTACTACCAGTGGACAAGATGAGTAACCATCATAAAATGGCTTGGGAGCTAGCCCCTTTTTTACACGCAAAATATTTTCCACAACCCCAGGGGCTTGTTTGCGAATCGCCGCTCCAGTCTTGGCATTGGGAATTCCAGTAACATCACCTATACCAAAAATGTTACCAAAGCGGAAATGCTGAAGGGTATACTTATCCACAGCAAGCCACCCTTTATGATCCCCCTCCTCGTGGGCCAAACCACTTTCTATAACATACTGGTGAGCGCTTTGGGTAGGAACTACATGAAGTAAGTCGTATTTAACCGTTTTTCTTTCCACTAAACCTGAAGGGCTGGTAACAATAAAAGTAACTGTTCTTTGATCTGGATCTACCTGTTCTAAGCGATGCCCAAACCATACGGTGATGTTTTTTTCTTGTCGAATTCTTTCTAAAGCCTGAGCAAAAACTGGAATACCAAAAATGGCCTGACTTGCGGTAACATAGGTTATGCGCACCTGATCTCTCCTTCCCCATTGGCGCATTAAATCATCAAAGAGGTACATAATTTTTTGAGGGGCACCGGCACACTTAATGGGAACAGGAGGCATAATAAAATAGGCATCACCCCCTTGAAACTCTCGGAACATTTGAAAAGTACGCTCCGCCTGATGATACTCATAAATGGAACAAATCCCCGATTGCCCGATTCTTCCAGCAATACCCGGAATTTTTTCCCAATTGAGTTGCAATCCGGTTGCTACCACCAAAAACTCATACGCCAAAGTATCTCCCCCCTTCAACAACACCTGATTTTGTTCAGGTAACACTTTAACTACTGAATCACGAATCCACTCTGCACCTTGAGGAATTACTTGAGACATGGGCTTGGCAGACTCTTCTTTTTTAGCCTGTCCTGCACCCACCAAAGACCAAAGCGGCTGATAAAAATGAGTGTCACTCGGCTCCACTATTCCCACCGATCCAGATCCCAAAACTCGCACTAATCTTGACGCAACTGAAATTCCTCCAGAACCTCCCCCTAGTATTAGTACTTCAAACCGTTTAACCACTTTTACCTCCTTCGCCTTTTAATTTCATTAATATTTGACCCCAAAATTCAGTCAATGTCATAATGGGGTTATGACAAAAAACGATCTGATCAATAAACTTGCCGAAAAAGCCAATATTCCAAAGCCTAAGGCTCAGGCGGTTGTGGATTCTATTTTTAATGGCATGGTAAAGGCCTTAATTAAGAATGATCGGGTAGAAATCCGAGGTTTTGGAACGATTGCCATACGACAATATGGTGCGCGTACCGGACGAAACCCAAACTCAGGCCGCCTTATTCGGGTGTTACCTAAAAAACTCCCTCATTACAAAATGGCAAAAGAACTCAAAAACTTGTTAATTCAGAATTATCGTCAGGAAGACTAGCTGCTCAAGCAATTACACGAAATGCCCTCGATTAAACAATCCACTACTCCCCCGTAAATAGCGGCGACCAGAAATGGATATGCCGTTGACCACAAAGTAACATAAACCAACGTTCAAGTCCCAGGGCTATACCACACGTACCTTGAGGCCATCCCTTTTTCATAGCTTCGATAAAGTGGTGATCTAAAGGCACTTCCTTCCTTCCCAAACTTTTTCTTTTTTTATTTTCCCACTCGAAGCGCCGTAAATATTCCTCAACCTCTTGTAACTCTTCAAATGCGTTACCAAGTTCTATCCCTCGAAAAAATACCTCGAATCTCAACGCCCACCCATCAGAATCTTTTTGCGCTAGCGCAGCCTGAGATGGGGGATAATGAGATAGAATCACTAATTCCTTCCCATCTAAAAAAGGTTGCACATATTCAACCATCAAAAAATGAAATAAATCATCAAAGTCCCAATCTAACACATGATGGTGACCTTTTTTTAGACACCATTCTTTTAGGTCATCAGCCTTGGTATCAGGTTTCAAGAATAATCCCAATCGGTTCCAGAATAATTCATCTACTCTCCAAACCTCATACCGTTCTTGAGCAAATCCCCAATGGCGTCCCGTATCACTTAAAAAATCAATAACCTGCTGCTGAAAATCTGAAAAACCAATTCCCACACTATACCATTCCAACATGAAAAACTCCCGACGATGATGGGGAGACATTAATTCATCTCGAAAACAGGTGCGAATTTCAAAAACCGATCGATGAGTAAGCGCCAATATTTTTTTTAAACTATATTCGGGACTGGGAGGTAAAAAAAAATGTTTGGTACTATAAAAGTCAATGTATGGTTCGGTACCAGGACATTGCACTAAAGTAGGAGTCTGTACTTCTAAAAACTGACGCTCCTCAAAAAATCTACGAATTTGTGATAAAAAACGAGACCAGTTTTCCAAATTTTTTACAACATCTAAATTGGTCATCATTGGTAATTTCGGTTCTTTATAATGCTTCAGAAGTCCATGATTGACAAGCCATTTGAGCCTTTCTAGCATCTAAATTTGGTATGCACACTATTTATCAAGCGTTCAAGGAACTGTCTTATCAATTCCCTTGGATTGGCATTCATTTGATTAGGTCCCAACAGTGGAGAGCCAAAGTCAGCCGAGGCACTTTAGAACAAAATTCCTGTTACTTTGATTCTGGAGCCTACGTCGAAGTACGCTCTTCCGACTTAAAACACGTAGCCTATAGTTGTACATCAAATCTCAGTAAGCATGGCCTTTATGAATGTGCTCAAAGAGCGTACCAGCGAGCCTGCCTACTGCAAAAATGGGGCCTTGCCCCTTTGAGTCCGAGCACCCGATCCAACCTTAAGGGACAATATGAAACCCCAACCAAAAAACCGGTAACACCTCAACATTTTTTTAATGAATTGATCCCTTTCCTTAAAGAGACAACCAATCAAATGAAGCAGGTCCCATCCGTTATCGAAGCCGTCGCTCAAGCGTTTGTTACCCGTGAAGAGCGGTTATATCTCAATTCAAACGGATGCGAGATCCATCAAATTTTTCACCTGGTTGGCTTAAACTGGAATGCCGTTGCACAAGGTAACAACGATACTCAAAGCCGATCCTTTTCGGGCCATTCAAAGGCTGAGTTTCAAGGAGGATTGGAACATATTGATTTCCCTTATTTGCGTGAGCAAACCAAACGAATTTCATGGCAAGCTAAGGAACTCATTGATGCTCCTCCATGTCCTTCAGGAACCATGGATATCCTATTGGATCCTCATCAGATGTATATTCAAATACACGAATCCATTGGTCATCCCTTAGAGCTTGATCGCATTTTAGGAGACGAACGCAATTACGCAGGTTGGAGCTTCGTAAAATTAGAAGATTTTGGCCAACTTCAATATGGCTCTTCTCTACTTAATGTCGTGTTTGATCCCCACCAACCTGATGCTTTGAGTGCTTACGCCTTTGATGACGGGGGAATGAGGGCAGAGAAGGTTTTTTTAATTAAAAATGGATTGTTACTTAATCCCTTAGGAGGAGCGGAAAGCCAAGAACGATCCAAACTTAAGGGGGTTGCCAATTTTCGAACAGCCAATTGGAATAGAGCTCCCATTGATCGTATGGCTAATATTGATTTGCTACCAGGAACAAGTTCCTTTTCTGAAATGCTGGAAGCAATTGAGTTTGGGGTTTACATAGAAACCAATCGCAGTTGGTCTATTGATGATTATCGTCGCAATTTTCAGTTTAGTGCTGAGTATGGTCGGGTCATTCGCAACGGAAAACTGGGAGAAGTAGTGAAAAACCCCGGTTACCGAGGACAATGCCAACCGTTTTGGCACTCCTTGACCCATGTGGGAGATAGTTCAACGGTTGCTAGAAGCAATACCTATTTCTGTGGAAAGGGTGAGCCTTCCCAAATCATTCGCGTCAGCCATGCAGCTCCGGTGTGCCACTTCCGCAATATTGAGGTTTTTGGGGGATAAATGGCTCAAGTATCAATAAAAGACATCCAAAACTTTGCTACCCAGACCGCCCATCAAGTGCTTAATGCTTTTCCCAGGGAATATCAAGTTACCTTGCAATTTCAAGGAGAATCTCAAAACTATATCCGCTTAAATCGCAACCGTATTCGACAATCAACAGATGTTCTTCAAGGGTATTGGTCGGCTTTGGTGGAACAAAATCAAAAAACCCTGGAATTTCATTGGAGCACCTCTTGGGATAAGGAGCAGGATGTGCATTTTGTCCAAAGCCAAATCTTACCCCAATTGTCTTTTTTAGATCAGGTAGATTCTCAATCTAAAAAAAGTGATAGCCCCCATCAAGGCCACGTGCAGTCTCAAGTAATTGAAAGTCAAAAACGGCCGAATATAGAGGATATTTGTGCTGAGTTGGAGAAATTAAATGTAGATTGTGCTGGACTTTTGGCGACAGGATTTCAATGGGCCAGTTATTTTAATTCCCAAGATACCTGTCTATGGTTCGCCCAAGACTCCCACTTTTTCAATTACTCATTTTACACTGAGGATCCCTTGGGAAAGCCTCGCGCCATTCAAAATCTTTACTTTAACCGAGATTGGAATTTTGATGAACTTTCCCAACAATTCGCAGATGGAAAAAAACAGTTGGCTGCCTATCGAAAAGCTGCCCGAGTTTTGCCTAAAGGAAACTACCGCGCCTATCTAAGTCCCACCGCCATGCGTGAGGTGATGACATGTCTTTTTTTTGGGCCTCTCAGTTATAATCGTTACAAAAAAGGAGATTCCTTTTTACATCGTCTAATTGATAAGAAGGTAACCCTTTCTCCAAAAGTTTCAATAACTCATGATTTATCAAAACGCTTAGCTCCTTTCTTTAACTCTTGGGGGGAGATCATTCCCGATCAAATTCCTCTGATTCAAAATGGGGAGCTTGTGCAATTATTGGTAGGACGAAAATCTGCTGAGCTTTATGGTGTTACCAGCAATCATGCTCCGAGTGATACTGATGGAACGGAATATCCCGTCTCACTTTCCTTAGCCCCTGGAAAACTAGAGGAAAAGGATATTTTGTCCCAACTAAACTGTGGGATATGGATAAATGATCTTCATTACTTAAACGTATCTCAATTTGATCTGGCCCGCATAACGGGAGTAACACGCTTTGGAGCCTTTTGGGTAGAAAACGGTCAAATTCAAGAGCCTATTGAGGATTTTCGCTTTGATGTGAGTTTGTACGATCTGTGGGGCGACCATTTGGAGGATTTCACGTCGCGCTCCTATACGTTCCCTCATGTAGATACTTATTTTGCCCGCAAGTTTGGAGAAGTCACAACTCCCGGAGCTTTGCTAAAACAATTTGCCTGCGTTCTTTAAAATCGCTATTCTGATGCACTACCACCTCAAGGAGGTTTTTCATGAAGCTTAATCTTGATTGGCAAATAAACCCTCAAGTTCAAGTGATATTAAAACAACTCAGCATTTTACAGAAGAATTTAAAACCACTTGTTACCGACGAGGTAAAGCAAATTTGGCTTAAAACCCGCCAAGCACCAAAAGAGGATCAAATCAAAATTCTCAAAAGTAGCACCGAAGTTCTTTTAAAAAAAATTGAAAAAGAGGTGGTAACTTCTGCAAGGCCTATTAAAAAGGCGGTTCAGACGATCATGATTAAATCAAAAAAACAAAGGAAAAACAAACCCGCGCAGATGAAAAAGAAAAAAGGGGTCTCAACTCGCCGTAAAAAAGCAGTGAGCCCTACCACGACCTCGCTATCTTAGATTTTTGGCCAGTTGAATAAGAACAAGGTGAATATCACTATGGAATATGATATTGAAGGTGCATTTAGCCGTCGTCACATTGGAGTTAGTGATGCAGAACAAAATCAGATGTTAGAGGCCTTAGGTGTGGCCTCTTTGGAAGAATTTATCAAACAGGTAATACCCAATCATCTCCTAACCTCCTATCCATTTGAAAAAGAAATGAGTCCCGCACTAACGGAACGGGAGGCTTTAGATCAGTTGCGAAGAATTGTTGAAAAAAACAAACTTATGAAGAACTACATAGGGATGGGATTTTATGACACTTGGTTACCGCCCGTTATTCAGAGAAATGTACTGGAGAACCCGGGGTGGTACACAGCTTATACTCCCTATCAAGCGGAAATTTCACAAGGAAGATTAGAAAGCTTACTGAATTATCAAACAATGGTTGTAGATTTGACGGGTCTCCACATTGCTAATGCCTCGTTACTTGATGAAGGCACAGCCTGTGCAGAAGCCATTCATATGGCCCTACAGTGGAAGAACGTATCATCAAAAAAAGATAAAAAGGCATTGGTCTTGTTGGATAAATACCTACATCCCCATGTGATTGCAGTTGCCGTAACCAGACTCTCCGCCTTAAATATCAATTATCATTTAGTAGATCCCCTACAGATAGATTGGGCCAGCGTCAGTTCTCCTGATGTTATCGTTTTAGCCTATCCCAATACTTTTGGTGAAATTAGAGACTATCGTTCCCTAGTTACCAAAGCGAAAGAAATACAGTGTGTGGTTATTGCAGACACTGATTTGTTAGCCCTTACTCTGTTAACGCCCCCGGGAGAGTGGGGTTGCGACATTGCTGTGGGAACCACGCAAAGGTTTGGTGTGCCTCTTTTCTTCGGAGGACCTCACGCCGGCTTTTTGGCTGCCAAAGATTCTTTTAAACGATTGATGCCGGGAAGAATTGTTGGGGTAACTCGCGACAAAAATAATAAAATAGTATACCGTTTGACTCTGCAAACCAGAGAGCAACATATTCTAAGAGAAAAAGCGACCAGTAACATCTGTACAGCCCAGGCCTTACTGGCCAATATTGCAGCAATGTATGCCGTTTATCATGGGCCTCAAGGGCTAAAAAAAATAGCAGAAACCATTCATCACAAAACACGATGGTTGGCTGAACAACTGGAACATCTTGGATTTCTACCCAAATACCACCGTTATTTTGATACTCTCTACCTTCCAACCGACAATGCTGAACAAATTATTAAGCAGGCCCATCTTAAGGGTATAAATTTTCGAAGCCTACCAAACGCGATAGGAATTTCTATTAATGAAACAACCTCATGGGAAGATTTAACTGATATAGTTAAGGTATTTCGCAGTTACTCAAAAAATCCAACCTTAGTAGTGCAGTTTCCAGAAAAACCCATTGAGTTAAACCGGTCTGGTAACTGGGAAAACTTTTTTATACGCACTTCTCCCTATCTCTTGCATCCTACATTCAACTCCTACCATTCAGAAACTAAACTGCTCCGCTATATTAAAAAACTGGAACAAAAAGACCTGAGTCTCACTCATTCTATGATTCCGTTAGGCTCTTGTACCATGAAATTAAACGCTACCAGCGAATTGCTCCCCCTATTGTGGCCTGAAGTTTCCAAGCTCCATCCATATGCTCCACTGAACCAAACCGAAGGTTACCAAATTTTAATCTCAGATTTAGAAAAGAAATTGTGTCAAATTACCGGTTACCATAAAATTAGCTTCCAACCCAACTCTGGGGCGCAAGGCGAATACACAGGCCTATTGGTGATTAAAAAATATTTAAAATCTAGGGGGGAAGACCATCGTCACATTTGCTTAGTTCCCAGTTCTGCCCATGGTACTAACCCTGCCTCCGCTGCTATGGCGGGTTTTAAAGTGGTGGTAGTAAGCTGCGATTCGAAAGGTAACATTGATTTGAGTGATCTGCAGAGCAAAGTCCGAAATCACAGTAAGGAATTAGCGGCTTTGATGGTTACCTATCCTTCCACTCACGGTGTTTTCGAACCTCACATCAAGGAGATTTGCGACTTAATTCATCAAAATGGGGGCCAGGTTTATTTAGACGGTGCAAATTTAAATGCACTGGTAGGATGGGTACGTCCTGCTGAGTTAGGGGCAGATGTAAGTCACATGAACCTCCATAAAACATTTGCCATCCCCCATGGAGGGGGAGGCCCCGGAGTGGGCCCCATTGGAGTAAAAGAACATCTAGCACCCTTTTTACCTTCCACTACCATTACATTAGATGAGTGGGTGCAAAACGGGGCTAATCCAAACCAGGATATTTGGATGGTCAGTTCATCGCCCTTTGGCTCAGCCGGTATTTTGACCATTTCTTGGATGTATATTAGCTTAATGGGGGCTCAGGGGCTTAAAAAAGCGACAGCTCAGGCTATTTTGTCGGCAAATTATATTAAAAAAAAATTACAGGATGATTACCCTGTTTTGTTTACTGGAAATAATGGATTTGTAGCTCACGAATGTATTTTGGATTTACGCCCATTTAAAGCAGCTGGCATTGATGTTACTGATGTGGCTAAAAGACTTATGGATTTTGGCTTCCACGCACCAACGGTAAGCTGGCCGGTTCTGGGAACATTAATGATTGAACCCACTGAATCCGAAGGTCTAGATGAGATCAATCGATTTATTGATGCCATGAAACAAATCCGGCACGAAATTAACTTGGTAACAGAAGGTAAATGGCCCTCTACTGACAATCCTTTAAAAAATGCCCCACATACCTTGATGGATTGTATCTCGGAACGTTGGAACCACCCGTATTCACGTCAGGTAGCTATGGCGCCTCTACCATGGGTGATGGATCATAAATACTGGGCTCCGGTAAACCGCGCTGACGAATCTTTTGGAGATCGTAATGTTTTCTGCACGTGTCCGCTCCCTGAAGAGTGGGAAAATGTCGCAAACCCAGCCGCTACCTCGCAAAATTAGACTCGCCATTATTCGTATTGATGCCCTTGGAGATCTATTGGTAACCTTACCCATTCAAAGAGCGTTCGATGCCTTTAACAAAGTGAATCCCCAAACCATTGTGATTGAAACCCATTGGGTTGTTAATACCGGCTTTAAAACCCTGGTAAATCTGGGGCTAGGAGCCACCACTACATCCACTGAGGTTCCCCAAGGTTCCCGCTTTAAGAAAATCATTTTTTTCTTCCACTTATTTCGCAGCTGGCATTTTGATGCCATTTTATTTGTTTACGCGCCTTGGTGGATCCCAATCCTCTCAGCCTTCCTGGCCCCTTTTACTGTTAAATTTGGTAGAAAAAGCCAATGGTGGAGCTTTCTGATACTCACCCATTCCCTACGCCAAAAACGCTCTCTGGCTGAGAAACATGAATGGGAATACAATTGGGAGTTGGCTCTTTTTACACTAAAAAATATTTGCCATAACACATTTTCTCGTGCTGATTTTGCATCGACCATCAATCCTTCCTGGCCTCTTCCTATTAGACCACCAACCCGAAATGGGCTGTTACCATCATTGGGATTAAGCCCTAAAAAATATATTGTGGTACACCCAGGAATGAGAGGATCAGCTCAAAATCTCGATCCACACCAATATAGAGAATTAATTCAAAAACTGCTCACGTGGAGTTACCCAATCGTTATAACAGGAACCTCTCATGATTATCGATGGCTGGCTCCCATTAAAAACATTCATCATCCCAAACTGGTTTGGCTCATTGACGCACTTAATCTTCAGGAGCTAGCCTACCTTCTGAGCCAAGCAACAGTTGTTATTGCCCCAAGCACTGGGGTTTGCCACTTAGCTGCTAGTTGCGGAACCCCTGTTATTGCTATCTACCCCAATCTCGTTCTGAGTCAAAGCCCAACACGCTGGCGTCCTTTGGGCCCCCATGTTACTCTGTTACCGATTCCTAAACCAAGCGAATCAAGCTGGTTAGAATTTTATAGCACAGTTAATACTATCGTAGAGCGACATTGCAGCTAGGACGAGGGAGCATCTTCTCCCCTCTTGCGCAACTCTAAATTCAAGTCATTGACAAATTCCTGAAGCTCATCGGTCTGTCGAATTCTTATTTCAACTACCTCCTGATTTTGAAAATAGGCCTTAAGTGACCGGAGTACAGGAATTAAAGGACCGAGGTAGCGATGGGAAACCACTATAAATAAATATCCAATCACAATGCTGGCAAATAACGAAAAAATAGTGAGAGTCCAAACAAAATTTGCTGGTTTCATAAAAAAATTTAACCCTTGAGGACTTTGCCCAGACATCCATAAAGTCACTTGGTAGGTCATAGTGAAGTAGGTTATAACCACAAAAAAAACGTTACCCAAGAAGAAGAGTCCTCCAAAAATAATGGCATACTTTACCTGACTACGAATATTCAATAGATATTTTTTTCGCTTAAAAAGCATTGATTTTATTCTATATCCGAATTTCATATTGTCAAATTAATCATCTCAAATTGCCTGAACCGCATATTTTTGTATCAAAATAAAACTTTCTTTGTAGATTCGTTAATCGTTTGCATTTTTAGTCAAAATCTAGCAACACGTCTGTTTCTTAAACGGCAATATTGGTTGGTGTCCCAAAGCGAATCACATTCTACACATTTTATTTGGAATTCAACTTTGGTATCAGATACCATATTATGTGAAGCGGGGGGGAGAAATGCCATCATCAAGTGTAAGCATGGGTAAACATTATGATTCAAAACTTTTAAAGAGTGCCAATATATCCCATAAACTGCATGGAATCACCTTAGTTGAAATGCTAATTGCCGTGTTTATTTTGGGATTTATTGGGCTGGCAGTGAATGCAACTGTTGTTTACATGAACACATCCATGCGTAATACAGAAATTGGTAGCAATTATTTAAGCCATCAAATTGAAATTGCCGATCTGGTCCGCAATCGGGTCAGCATGACAAACTCCGCTGAGGACTCTAGAAACACAAACCTAAGACACTGTATTTTAGGTAGCGATAACCGATGCCAACACATGGAAGAAACGGAAATCCAACTTTATTCGAGTATAAGAGATACCTTTGTAAGAGATCAATCCGGTAACCAAATCGCAGTTCCTAGTATCCTTGGAGGGGGGCGTGAAATCGTCTGTGACCCTAGTCGCATCAATCCCCAGTTCTATACCACCGAAGGGCGGCGCTGTGAATGCAACGCAAGTCCCACCCTATGCCCCATCCAAGTTGTGAGCACATTCCGCCCCTTTTGTCGTGGAGGAACCACCACCTGTTCAAGAGCGCATTCTGCACAAGTCCGTTTAATCTTTCAAATGCGCCCTGATTTCCCAGAACATCTGAAAAAGCAACAACCTTTCAATAATATTCAAACCACTGAAAAAACCATTTTGGTTGATTTTGACGCAGAAGATGAATTTTATATCCAGTTTCAAAGGGCTGAAACATATAATTTAATCGGCGTTCCACCACAAGAGATTTTTTTTCAATCATTATCATTTACCCAAATTCGTGAAGGGGTGCCTCTTGCCTATCAATTGTCAGGGCGTAATAAGTTCGTGGTTCACTTTAATAGTCCACAGCCACTACAACGAGTTTCTTTATTAAGATATGTCTACCCGGAGGGTTGTAATCTGCTCAAGTTGGGCTCCACAGGGTGTCGCTACCCACGAAGTTCTGATTTCGAACAGGTGGAATACATTGATGTTAGCTCCCTAAGTAGGGGGATTGTAACTTTCACAAATAGTATACAAGGGTTCAATCGAAGGGTGTTTGATTATCGTCTAAGTGCTACCAATACCCAAAACCAAACCATTTTATTTAGTTCTTATGATTTACGGGTTTTTGCTGCAGATCCCGGATCGGTGGAAGTACGTCCTCCCTTTAACTCAGGGCAAGAGTTGGTTCTAATGACGTGTAACCAACCAAACCCCCAAAATAATTTTGGGTTTCGTGCTAGTTCCGAATATGGCTGGCGAACTGTGGAGGCGACCTACTGGGATCTGAATAATCCGTCTGTGATTTCAATGTTTCCCGATTTTCATACATCATTTAATCGCTCAATCAGCACCTGGCAGTCTTTATCAATCAATTCTATGTCAGCGTTTCAACCGAATCGTAGATATAATATAAAAATTCGAGGAATAACTAATCAGGGGCTAATTGTTGAAGACATTAAATCCTTCAATACAGGGTCAGCGCCTTTTCCGAGCATTATCGGTCTGCACTCTCCAGGCACCAACACTAATATTCGTTCAGTTGATCCGCTGAACGTAACTTTTGATTTTCAATTGCCGTGCGGCCAATCACCCTCTCGAGTAGAAATTAGAACTCGTATTCAATATCCTTACATTAGGGATCTTATGCCATTTACCAACATCTTATCTAGTTGCTCGAACACGAACTCAGACCTAAATATCTTTCGATGCAACCATACGTTTTCCTGTGATCAATGGACTAACGCAGATAGCGAGAGAAAACAGTGCTATGAGATGTTCTCAGGTATCACTTGGGTGAACGTGGAAATGCGCATTTTCTATTCCTCCAATCCTAATCCTATTCAGAATGGAGTTACCATTTCTGTCACCAACAAAATAACCTTTGAAATTACGCCTCAATTCCGACATTTTACGAGCCTCATGGCACCTGCCCCCATTTTAAATACGGGGGGTACTTTGCCGATACAGATTGAGTTAAAGAATGGTGCCCGCCTAAACTCCAATGATGATGTTCAGTTTCAAGTTACAGGAACATCCATCAACAATTCCACTATTTATCGCTGTCGTGTTTCTGGCAGTGTAAACGTTTCCTACTATGAACATTGGGGCAGGTACTTTTGTCAATTAAACGTACCATACACAGGACTCCTGAATGCCCAAACCCTTACTGTAACAACAACAAATCCCACACTTTATGAAATGAACCCCCTCACCAATACGGTGGAAATCGAATCATTTGGAGCAGAATCCTTCAGCTGTT
>JANWYU010000125.1 GCA_025055135.1 Pseudobdellovibrionaceae bacterium
GATTTTTGTTTCTGAATGATAATTGAGGCCATACCCGCTTTTGGCTTCCACCAAAACCACCCCTTGCTCATAAAAGCGCTGAAGATGGGTTTGATTTATGTTGATCAGATCAGAAAGGGTAGCCCTTCGTACCTGTTGAACGGTACTGAAAATGCCACCACCTCTTTGTGTTATTTGCTGATAGGTTAATCCTTGGTTGCGCAAATCCAGCTCTTGGGATCTGCTACCAACGAAGGTAAGATGGGTATGACATTCAATAAACCCAGGAAGAACATAGCCTCCTTCTGCTGAAAGGGTTTTGGTAATTTGAGAGCGAAGGCGAGCAGGAATGTTTCGAGCAGGTCCCAAATATACAATTTTTCCGGCGGCGTTCACCAGTAAATCAGCTCCTTTGATAATCGAAGCATCTTCATTTTTTGGATAACGCCCTCTCTTCTTAGCTAATTGGGAAAAAGTCCAAATTTCTTTTGTATTGGTGAGCCTAATAAGAGACATGTGTACCTCGATGTTTGGGCTCTTCTTGTAGTTACTAAAACTCTAAATACTTTTTTTCTAAAAGATTTAATTGCTGGTCTAAATGGTACAGTAACGGGATGCCTGTAGGGATATTAAGATCCAATAATTGCTCGGGTGACATGTTCTCTAGTACCTGAACGATGCCTCGCAAACTGTTACCATGCGCCACTATGAGCAGGGTTTGGTTTTGTTTTATGCGAGGAATGATTTCCTCATTCCAAAAAGGCATGATGCGAGCAATGGTCATTTTAAGCGATTCTCCGCACGGTAATTGATCAGCGGGAAGATGCTGGTAGCGTCGGTCGAATCGGGGATGCATGGGATGGTTGGAATCGATCAGAGGGGGAACAGTGTCGTAACTTCTCCGCCACAATTTAACCTGATGCTCTCCATATTTTTGGGCCGTTTCCGCTTTGTTTAGGCCTTGTAGGGCCCCGTAATGCCTTTCATTGAGTCGCCAAGAACGAGTTACCGGTAACCACAAGCGATCCATTTGGTCTAGAATGATCCAATGGGTGCGAATGGCCCTTTTTAAGACCGAAGTGTAGGTCCAGTGAAACTCGAATTGCTCTTTGGCAAGAATTTTTCCTGCAGCAATGGCTTCCTTTTGGCCTGTGGGAGAAAGATCCACGTCAATCCATCCGGTAAAGCGATTTTCTTTATTCCATTCACTTTCGCCATGGCGAACTAGAATCAACTTGGCCATTTGTCACTCCTTGGAAATTTGTGTAGTATCTTAGCTGAGAAAATCGTGAAATCAACAGAACAAAAAACAGTTAAGAGTCGGGGGTGATTTGTGCCGAATGTTGCCTTTACTGAAAATCGGGAACTTATGGAGCAACTATGGAGAACATATAAAGAGGATCCCCAAAAAGTCAGTCGTGATTGGTTTTATTTTTTTCAAGGTTTGGAATTTTCGGGAATCCAGGAGTTAGTGGGGTTTAGTTTCAATGAGAAAGAGTGGGGCGTTTTGCGTTTGATTTTGAGCTTTCGACAATTTGGTTATTTGGAAGCCAATTTGGATCCATTAGTGAATACCCCTGCTAACTCTGATCTTTTACGTCTCAGTCATTTTGGATTGAGTGATGAAGATATTGATAAAACGTTTCAAGTTCCCCGTTATTTTTGGGGAAGAGAGATGACCCTGGGACAACTTGTTACCCACTTGCGACAACTTTATTGTGGCAAGATAACCATTCAAGTAGCCGATGCTTTGCCTGAAATTCAAGAGTGGTTTTTTGAACGATGGGAAAGAAGGGCTCCTAACGCCTTGACTCTTGAAGAAAAGAAACAAATTGCTTGGCATTTAGCGCGAGCTGAAAGCTTTGAGCGGTTTTTACACCGTCGGTTTGTAGGTGCTAAGCGGTTTTCTATCGAGGGTGCAGATAATCTCTTGTCTATGATGGAAAGATTGGCCTTAAAGGCTTCCGAGTTTCAGGTGCAAGAGTTGGTGGTGGGTATGGCCCATAGAGGGAGACTCACCTGTTTAACTCGCTTTTTTGAAAAGCCTGTAGAGGCCATTTTATTGGGGTTTTTGCAACCAGAGAAAGAACAGGTTCCTTTTGATGAGTATGACGGAGATGTTAAATATCACTGGGGTTACCAAAAGGAGAAGAAGCTTATTAATGGTCGTAAAATTAAAGTTACTTTAGCTTTTAATCCTTCTCATCTTGAGGCGGTTAATCCCGTTGTGCTAGGGATGACTCGAGCTGCTCAGCGTTTGTATCAAGATACTAAGGAGCGGGGAAAGGTAATTCCTGTGTTAATTCATGGAGATGCAGCTTTTGCAGGACAGGGAATTGTCCAGGAAACTTTTCAATTGAGTCAAGTTAGGGGTTACCGAGTTGGGGGGACTATTCATATTGTGGTGGACAATCAGGTGGGATTCACTACGAATCCTGAAAATGGACGTAGTACTCCTTTTGCTTCTGATGTGGCAAAGATGATTCAAGCGCCTGTGATTCATGTTAATGGAGATGATGCTGAAGCCTGTGTGCGGGCAGTGGATCTAGCCGTGGAGTACCGTCAGCGATGGAAACGCGATGTGATTATTAATATGATTTGTTATCGTAGGTATGGTCATAATGAGGGAGATGAACCATCCTACACTCAACCGCTATTATATCGCCTAATTAAGGACCATCCAACACCGCGAGAGATTTATTTAAAGAAGCTATCCAATGAGGGAGAACTTGTTGTAGAAGAATTAGAAAAACAGTTTCAAGGTCTGCTGAGTGAGTTGGATAAAACCTTAGAGGGCTTACATCACAAACCTCAGACGGTAGAGCCCTTTGAGTTCAAAGGGCCTTGGGAGGGTCTTAGAAGGGCCACTCCTCAAGATTTTGAAAAAGAATGGGAAACTGGCTATGACCTAAAAAAACTTCAAGAAATTGGTGTGGTTATTGCCTCCTATCCGGCCAATTTTTCTCCCCATCCCAAACTACTGAAAATGTTGGAACAAAGGAAAAAAATGGCTTATGGGGAGGAACCGGTTGATTGGGGCATGGGTGAACTTTTGGCATTTGGTAGCCTGTTGGATCAGGGTTACCATGTGCGGCTGACAGGGCAAGATTGTGTGCGGGGTACATTTTCCCATCGTCATGCTGCTTTGTATGATGTCCATACGGGAGAAAGTTTTTCTGCTTTAAAAGTTCGATATGCCAATCAGAGTGAGTTTTGTGTGTATGATTCTATTTTATCGGAATATGGGGTTATGGGATTTGAATATGGTAACTCCATTTACGATCCCCGCTTTTTAAGCATATGGGAAGCTCAGTTTGGGGATTTTTCAAATGGTGCCCAAATTATTGTAGATCAGTTTATTAGTGCTGGAGAAACTAAGTGGCAGCAGATGTCTGGGCTTGTGTTACTTTTGCCTCATGGTTTTGAGGGGCAGGGTCCCGAACACAGTTCGGCGCGACTGGAGCGTTACCTGCAATTATGTGCTCAAAATAATATACAGGTGATTGTTCCTACTACTCCGGCACAAATTTTTCATGCCTTCCGGAGACAGATGATTCGACCTTTTCGTAAACCTTTAATTGTCATGACACCCAAATCACTACTGCGTCATCCCAAAGCAGTATCCCCTATTGCAGATTTGGCTCGAGGAGAATTTCAGACCATAATTGGGGATGAGTTAGTTGATCCTAAAGGGGTGGAATC
Organism: Pseudobdellovibrionaceae bacterium; assembly: GCA_025055135.1. Classification (GTDB taxonomy): domain Bacteria; phylum Bdellovibrionota; class Bdellovibrionia; order Bdellovibrionales; family Bdellovibrionaceae; genus JANWYU01. The sequence goes on from JANWYU010000125.1 coordinate 3,682, forward strand.
TCTAATTTTATGTTCGGGTAAGATTTATTTTGAGTTAGAGGCGGCCCGTCAGGCTCAATCCAAGAAGAACACAGCCATTGTGCGTTTGGAGCAGTTATATCCTTTTCCCGCAAAAAAAATAGGAACTATGTTAAAAAGTTACCCTAAATTAAAGGCAGTCATTTGGGCTCAAGAGGAGCCGAAGAATATGGGGGCCTATCAGTTTGTTTATTTTAGACTGGCCGAGGTCTTTTTTAAGGAAAAATTAGGTCATCTTACTCTGCTTTATGCAGGTCGAGGGGAGCGTTCTTCTCCTGCCACGGGTTCTAGTAACAAACATAAATTGGAACAAGAACAAATCATCCAAAGTGCCTTAAGCCTTTAACAGTTACTAAAGAAAGGAAGGAAAAATCATGAAAATTGATGTTACCATTCCCTCCGTCGGAGAATCAGTTACTGAAGCAACCATCGGTCAATGGCATGTTAAAAATGGAGATCGAGTAAGTCAAAATCAGGTTCTTCTATCATTAGAAACGGACAAGGCCAGCGTGGAGGTAACCGCTGAAAAGTCTGGTCAGATCGAGATTTTAACCCCTGCAGGTTCGGTGATACCGATTGGAGCAGTGGTGGCTCGCATTGATACTAGCGCTTCAGCAAGCGAGATGCCAAAGGTAACAGAGAATACTAAAGGACAGGAATCAATGCCAGAGGCAAAAGAAACTATCTCAGAACAGGTCGGCGTGAATGTGCATTTGAGCCCAGCAGTACAAAGGGTAGTAACACAACATGGCCTTGATCCAGCACAAATAGTGGGTACAGGGCCTAAAGGCCGGCTGACCAAAGAGGATGCCCTTCGTGCAGTAGCCCAAAAGGAAGTGCCTAAAGAAATTAGTATTAAGAATCCCGAGCCTTCCTCCAGTCCTTCTCCCCGACAGACTCGTACGCCCATGAGTCATATTCGCAAGCGAATTGCTGAAAGGCTGGTATTCTCACAACAGTCTACTGCTACTTTAACGACTTTTAATGAAATTGATATGTCTCGGGTGATGGAGATACGCCAAAAATATAAGGAAAAATTTAAAGAGAAATATCAAGTGAATTTAGGATTTATGGGTTTTTTTGCTAAAGCCGCTATTGAGGCTTTAAAGACGTGGCCGCAAGTGAATGCTTTTATTGATGGTAACGATATTGTATTCAATCACTTTATTAATTTAGGAATCGCTGTGGGTACTGACAAAGGGTTAATGGTTCCGGTGATCAAAAATGCTGATCAAATGAGTATAGCTCAAATTGAGATAGCTATTAGAGATTTTGCTCAAAAAGCGAGAGAGGGAAGGATTTCCGTGGATGACCTGCAGGATGGTACTTTTACCATATCCAATGGAGGGGTTTATGGTTCCTTAATGTCAACCCCCATTTTGAATCCTCCGCAAACGGGAATTTTGGGTCTACACAAGATTGAGGATCGACCGGTGGTTATTAATGGACAGATAGTAATTCGGCCTATGATGTATGTCGCGTTGTCTTATGATCATCGCATGATTGATGGAAGAGAGGCGGTTAGTTTCTTAGTAAAAATTAAGGAATGCATGGAAGATCCAGAGCGCATGTTACTAGAAATTTAATTAGTCAGAGAAAAGAGTGTTACTATGGCGTCAAGCAATATTGAATATGATGTTATTTTTATTGGTTCGGGGCCGGGTGGATATGTGGGAGCCATTCGGTCTGCCCAGCTTGGTTTTAAAACGGCTGTAGTTGAAAAGCGAGCGACTCATGGGGGTACGTGTTTAAATGTGGGTTGTATTCCATCTAAAGCCTTACTTGAATCAAGCGAGCTTTTTTGGATGGCAAAACATGAGCTCGATCGACATGGGATTAATTTAGCTTCTGTTGAATTAAATCTCGAGCAGATGCAAAGAAGAAAAGAAAAGGTGGTAAGTGAATTGACGCAAGGGATTCAGTATTTATTTAAAAAAAATAAGATAGAAAGTTACCATGGTGTTGGGCGTTTGGAAGGCCCTAATACTGTCAGAGTAACACCTGTGCAGGAGGGCGCTCCCTTTTTATTATCAGCCAAAAAGGCCATTGTTCTTGCCACCGGCAGTGTGCCAAACACGTTACCGGGCATTGCTATAGATGAAAAAAATATTGTTAGTTCGACTGGCGCTTTGGAGTTCAGGAAGGTGCCTAAACACTTGGTGGTAGTGGGGGGAGGAGTAATCGGACTTGAGCTTGGAAGCGTGTGGAGTCGGTTAGGATCTCATGTTACTGTTTTAGAATATGCTTCTGAAATCTGTTCATTTGTAGATCAAGAGGTTGTGAAACTATTCCGTCGCATTTTAGAGAAACAAGGTATCCGGTTTATTACAGGAGTGCGGGTAACAGCTATTCAATCCAAGGGAGAAGACCAGTTAGAGGTTTTTTATCAGCCAGTCAGTGATTCTCCTTCCTCAGCTTCAGGGCAGTCATTGCTTCAATGTGATAAAGTTTTGGTTGCCACAGGGCGTAGGCCCTTTAGTGATAATCTGGGGTTAGAAAACTTAGGTATAAAAAAAGATGACAGGGGCCGAGTGTTGGTGGATCGGCAGTTTCGCACCAGTGTGCCAGGAGTATTTGCTATTGGTGATCTCATTCCAGGTCCTATGTTGGCTCACAAAGCAGAAGAGGAGGGTGTGGCGGTAGCTGAAATTTTGGCAGGGTTACCGGGTCACGTACATTATGAAACCTGTCCGTCTGTGATTTATACCGCTCCTGAAGTAGCATGGGTTGGAAAAACGGAGGAGGAGTTGCGTAAGGATGGTATTCCCTATCGAGTGGGAAAATTTCCTTTTACCGCTAACGGGAGGGCCAAAGCCTTAGGTTTTACTGATGGTTTTGTGAAAATACTTGCCCATGCACAGACAGATCGTATTTTAGGAGGTCACATTATCGGCCCGCGTGCTAGCGAATTGCTTGGTGAAATTGTGGTAGCAATGGAATTTGGTGGCTCCAGTGAAGATCTGGCACGGTCCTTCCATGCCCATCCTACGCTCAATGAAGCCATTCGAGAGGCATCTTTGGGCATTGATAACCGCATCCGCCAAATGTAATCACCGAAGCGTTTAAGGTAAAATCATATCATCATGTAATCATGTAATCATGTGTGGACAATATTTTGAAGGGAGTGGCTTCACTCTTTTAGCGGGCTCCCTCGTTTAGTGTGGAAGAGGTTTTTGAGTTTTGAAATTGAATGTTTTGTTGGGTTGGTGGGGAAAGCCATTTAATATGTTTTTGGCACAAGTCTGACATTTCTATTAAAAGTCTGATCCCTTCTTTGGCCTCCCTAGCATTAAACGAGTACAAATGAAAACTATCTATTGAAAGCTGGTTTTGAATATTAGCAGTAGGCTTAAAAAACCCTCCTATGTTAAGGGCCTTATTGATGCTGGATTTTAGAACTTTTCCTTCTTGATCGAAAACGGATTTTGTTTCCGTGGAAAACGCTTGGCGTAATTTGTTTAGAAACAAGACCATATCATCCAAGGATTTGTCGCATTCTGATAATTTTTTCTTCCACTCGGAATTTTTCCTAAAGGAATTTTGGAATTCTGCGCATAGTTTTGGGGTGGTGCTCACACAATAGAAATTATATCCTCCCTCTTCATTTTTACATAAGGTAACATTTTTAATTACATTATTTTGGAAGGTCCAAGTACGAGCTATTAAAGGGGGCGTTTGTTTTCCAGAGTTAGAAGATGGAGATGGGGTTGGTACTTTAATCGTCTCAATTAAGCGGGCTTGGTTGTTTTCCAGTTGGAAGGTAAGCTGATGGGGTACATCCTTACTTTTGGCGATGAGGGATGTGTCATTTTTTTGATATTGATACAGAGATGGATCATATTCTAAGATGTTACCCTCTACCTTCAATCCCATGTACTTCATTTCCTCCATCAAATAGGATCGCAAAAAATCAGAGCTAATATGCGGAAAAACGGGTAGTTGCAAATACCCTGGATTAACTTGGGCTTTAAGCGGAGCCAAGGGGTAAATTGGGGTTGTCGTCGTAATCGTGCCAACTAATATAACCTTTAAAATTCTAGTTACCTGTATGAGTTTTTTTAAATTTCTTAAAGCAAAAACCATAAAAATCGCCTCCTCCATTATGCTATCTCACACTACTTATCGAGTTTTAAGTAAACAGATTAAGGAGATTTTATGGCAAATCTTTTTCCTTTGAGATAGGAAAGGACCATGGTCTAGGTGGTGTGGTTTCCAATGATTCTTCCCCAGCTCATGCGGCTCATGTTTTATTAGCGGAGTAAAGGTAGGCGATACCTCCTGTGAGGCTTTTGGTAGCAAAGTTGGTGAGCGCGGGTTCTTTTCTCAAAATCTGCACAAATTCCTCTTGACTAGGAAATTGTTTGGAACTCCTTTCTAGGTATTGATAGGCATTTTGATTTTTCGTTAGCAGTCCACCTAAGGTAGGTAACCACTTTTGAGAGTACCAATCATAGATATACTTGAAAATACCACCCTGTTTTATTTGACCGAATTCTAAAATGAGTAATAACCCGCCTGGCTTAAGAACGCGACTCATTTCTTGAATGGCCCGATGGGGATTTTCTACATTGCGAATACCAAAGGCAATGCTAACAACGTGAAAAGAATTATTGGGAAATGGTAAATGGGTAACATCGGATTCTAAGAACTCTGCAGGAACGTTGCGTTTAGATGCTTTGTGGCGAGCAACCTGTAACATGGGTTGGCAGAAATCCACACCAATCAGGCGTCCTTGGAAGGGCTCTTGAGATTTTAAATATCTCCAAGCGGTAAAAATCACATCCCCCGTTCCTGTAGCACAATCTAATAGTTGTAATGTTTTAGAGAAGGGGATGTTTTTTACCATTTTCTTCCGCCAAAGCTGATGGATTCCCAATGAAAGGACATGATTGGTAAGATCATACCGTGGGGCAATAGAAGAAAAAATCTGTTGCACTACTTGGGCGGTAGGCCCGGTCCAAACCCTAGCGGCTTGGGCTGAAGCTGTATGATGTTTATCGATAGGGTTTTGGGTTGTGATTGATTCGTGATTCATTATTTTTTTTCTCCCCTTTCTTCTTTTTTTTTCTTTTTCGTTTTCTTTTTCTGTTTTGTTTTCTTTTTAACAACGTTTGCGGCCTGAAATGTTCAACACCATGTCTAATTGTGGAACCAATTCCTGTAGCTGTTGCAATGTCATACTCTGTCTGCCATCACTGAGGGCCTGATCGGGTTCTGGATGCACTTCCATAATAAGCCCATCAAGCCCACTGGCTGCCACAGCCAAAGCAAGATTAGGTACAAATTCCCGCAGCCCAATGGCATGGGAGGGATCAACAATAACTGGCAACCCTGATTGGGCTTTGGCTAATAGAGCGCCATTAAGATCCAAAGTAAAGCGGGTACCATGTTCAAAGGTGCGAATTCCTCGTTCACACAGAATGACGTGATTGCAAGGCCCATTTAACAGGTAATTAGCAGCCTTTAACCATTCGTCTACTGTGGCTGCGAAGGAGCGCTTCAATAAAACAGGCTTTCCGGTTTGAGCCAATTCTTTTAGCAAATAATAGTTGTACATATTGCGGGCTCCCACCTGAAACACAGATACGTGGGGGAGCAAAAACTCAATGTGACGTGGATCTGTTACTTCCGAAACAAGAAACAGACCAGCCCTTTTTATAGACTCTATTAAAGGAAGTGCATCGGTTCCCAAGCCTTGAAAGCTTGAAGGATTGGTTCTTAACTTCCAAATCCCCCCTCGCATCAGGTGGATGTTTAGGTCATTTAGGGTTGCCAGAATGTGATCTACTTGTTTGTTTGACTCTAACGAACACGGCCCTACGATTAGGGGAAAATGCTCTTGATCAAAACGAATAGATCCTACTGCAACGGGGTGTTTGACCTTTAACGACAAAACATGATTTACCATACGAGCTCAGTTTGTTACTTTATAGCCTTTTATGAAAAAATTGACAAACAAAGGTTCTACTAAAAATGGTGTTTGTGGGTTTTGACAAGAAGTTTTTTGAGCGGGGTGCATTTTTAGCCCATCAGGGTCAATTGTGGTGGACGTATTTAGAGCAACCTGCTTCAACTACCCAGTATTTGGCCGATTGTTTGGCCCAAGGTTTGGCCCAATGTTTGGGATCTAGGGATGATGGTGATGGCTCGTCTCGGGAAGAATCCTACCTATTGCTTGAGGAGTTTTACTTTCGCATTTTGCAGTCATGGTCATACCCTCACCCACTAATCAGCCCATCTGAGGACCAAAGAAGTTATCTGTTTACTGGAGTTGTGTTTCAGCGAACATCGATTAAGGAGCTCCTGTCCAGTAGTCCATTTATTATGCCCTTAGAAAATCAAGCAAAACCCAAGCTTTGGTTACTAAACGGGTGGAAAGGACCGAATAAAAATCATTTCAGTGAACAATGGGATTGGGCTCAGGCTAAGTTAGCCCAAAAGGATTTGCAAAAAGCGGTATTGATAGAGGCTTCTGTGTGTCATTTGGAGGCCCCCCTTTCCCTTGAGGAAAAGGAATATCTATTTCGGCAACTAATACTGCGTAGCTGGGCGTATCCACAAGCATGGGCCTATGGAGTGTGGTGGGATCAACAAGGAGCTATGGGGCTTACCCCTGAACTGCTGTTCGAGCAGCAGAATCAGAATTACGTTACCATGGCAGTGGCAGGGACTAGGCCCTTGCTGCCGGCTGTTTCGGACGATCTTTCTTCATATCGGTCATCCCTAGTGTCTCCCCAGGGCTGGGGTTCAAAGGAACGAAAGGAACATGAAATTGTGGTTCAGGATTTAGTAGCGAGGGTATCTTCTTTTGGTTCCTGTGAAGTGCAACCTTACTGCCAAGTAAATTATCCTGGGTTGCAACACTTATGTGCGGTGGTAACCTTTTATCCATCACAAGGGGTTACGTTAGGGCAATTGCTTCAATGTCTACATCCCACCAGTGCTATGGGTTTATTTCCCAACAACACAGAAAACTATCGATCCTTTAGCCAGCTTCTGGCCCAGAAAAATCGGGGATGGTTTGGGGCTCCCTTGGTGTTTCAAATAGAGCCGAGTTGGGCCATAGCTCCGGTAATGATTCGGGGTATTTTTTGGAACAAGGACATTATCAAAATACCCGCTGGGGTAGGTGTTGTTTTAGAAAGCAACCTGGAGAGTGAGTGGCAAGAGTTGCTTTGGAAAATTGATTCGGTGAGAGGTATTTTTTCGTTGAACGACAGTTCAACATGCAAAATATGATGAAAATATGACAGCCAAAGGTTGATAATGGAATTTTTTGAGCGATTCTTTAGCCATTTGTTTGACTTAGGTGTTACCCAAGCAGTGGTATGTCCAGGGGCGAGAAATTCTTATTTATTGCGGTGTATTGAAAAGCTAGGGAATTTCCGCATCTTTTTTCATGCCGAGGAACGATCGGCTAGCTTCTTTTCCCTCGGACAAAATCAAGCCTATCAGGGGCTAAGTTCATTAGTGTTAGTTACCTCAGGTACCGCGGTAAGCGAGTGTTACTCTGCTGTTATCGAAGCTCATTATCAGAAACTTCCCTTACTTGTTATTTCAGCCGATCGTCCTAAGGGGTGGGGTTACACTGGGGCCCCGCAGACCATTTTTCAGCGTTTTATTTTCGGAGAATACGCTAAATATGGAGAACTCGATTACGATCGACCTCTGTCTGATAGCGAGTTGGCCAATTTTATAAATCAAATGAGAGATGTTAGAGGTCCTTTGCATATTAACTGTTACCTTCCTGATCCGCGGGGTAGGCGCCATGATATCGTGTGGAACAAAAAGGGTTTAGCCACTTCATCAGCGCTGGCATCGTTTGAGTCACCTTCTTCTCCTTGTCCGCGTAAGCCTCTCATTATAGTAGGTCCGATAACTCACGATCACGATAAGGCGGTGGTTGAGACTTGGTTCAATCAGTTTGATTCGCAGTTGGATGGTTATCCGATTGTTGTGGAAGCTAGTAGTAATTTGCCTGAAAGGCGTAGGTGCTTTTTCGTGAACAAGTGGTTAAAGCGCTGGGTGGATGAGATAGAGCCTGATGGAATTATTAAGATCGGTGGCACTCCTTTAAGCGATATTTGGCGTGACTTGGAGGATCAAGAAATTGGTGTTTGGAATTTTTCCTCAACAGGTTACCCAGGCATGGCCCGTAGTAGTGCATTTATAGGAGGAATTGGGGATTTATTTCTTTTTTCTTGGGACTTTGCTCCTATGGCAAAGCGGGACTGGATGGGCTGGGAGCAGAGGGCACAAGAGCAATTTGAGTTTTTAATGAGACGTTACCCTAATGCGGAATGGTCATGGGTGAGACGCATTTCTGAAAGTATTGATGATTGTTATCTGTATTTGGGAAACAGTTTGCCAATTAGGGAATTTGACTGGATTAGTTACCGTGCGAAGCCTAAAAGAGTGTGGTCCTATCGAGGGGTTAATGGTATTGATGGTCAGTTGTCGGGATTTTGGGGATGGGCTTCTGGATTGCCACCGCAAAGTGACGCTGTAGCTGTAGTGGGAGATCTTACTGCGTTTTATGATTTACAAAGTTTGTGGTTGTTTCATCGACAGCCCCAATTGTTTTCTGATAAAAACTTAGTGATGATTATCTTGAATAATCAAGGGGGCCACATTTTTCGATCTTATTTGCAGTATGAACGTTTGGTTAATGACCATAGTTTAAATTTTCAATCATGGGCGGAAATGTTTCAGATTGATTACCAGCAGTGGAGGCACTTTAAAGACTTCGCTCTGCCTCGAAAAGGCCTCCATGTTATTGAGATCTTTCCCGATCTTAAAGAGCAAATAGCTATGGAAAAAGAATGGAGTTTGTGGCGCGAGTAGTAACATTTGAGGGTTTTCTGGGGTTTCCTGGGGAACTAGGAGTCATTTTACGGCACAAGGCCCTTTCTGTTGAGTGGATTGATATTTGTCCAAGTGTTACTTGGAGTTACCGGTGGTGGGCAAGTCAAGGGTCAGGTGATTTTATCAATGGCGTTATTATCGGACTAAAAAAAATGCCTAAGGTTTCTCATTGTATAGGAGTTGGCTATTCCATGGGGGGAAGGTTGTTATTACAATGTCTAGAACGAGCTCCTGATTTATTTCACAAGATTATTTTTATCTCTACTCATCCGGGTTTGTCCACCAATGAGGAAAGAAACACTCGATGGCAATCGGATCGGCAGTGGATTCAAAAATTAAGGAGCGGCTCTTTGTTTGAATTTATTGAATTATGGGAAAAACAAGAAGTTTTTGCTGGAACAAGGCAGAGAGGGACTTATTCGGCCCGTATTGGAAATGTTACCTTTCCGTCGGTTTGTCCAATTTTTGATAATGATCATTTGGCCTATATTTTTGAGAGATACTCGTTAGCCCGACAGTCGGATTATCGAGGGCTTTTGAAAGAAATTAGTGCCTCTCAAGTGTGGGTAGCGGGTGAGCGAGATAAGAAGTTTGTTCAAATTGTTAAAGAATTAGATGGTTCATCTTTATGTCGTTTGATTGTTCCAAGATCGGGTCATCGTGTTCATTTGGATCGACCAAAGATTTTACAATATTTGTTGAAAAGATTTATTTAAGAGCTGCCTAAGAAAAAATTTTATTCTGAGTCTAAAGTCTTGGACCAAAAGTCCGATAATTTTAATGATGAGAAAGTGAGGTGGGCGATGGAGTCGTTCCATGTTACCTGTCAGGGAAAGCCAACTGGCCCCCTGCTGTACGAGGAAATTGTTACTAAAATCAAAAATGGGCAAATTCAATTAAACGATTACATATATAACCCAGAAAAAAATGATTGGGAAATTATCCTATTGAGTCCCTTAATTGATGATCAGTATAAAATGTTACCGATTGAAAGAGATAAAGAAGATCCTGTAGTTTTAGAGGCAACCAACTTTTGGGAAAATCGCGACTGGTATATTTTTAAGAATAATAAGCAACAGGGACCTTATAGCTATTTTGACTTATTAAATATGCTGCAGGCTCAGAGACTGCATGACTATGACTTTGTTTGGACCAAGGGATTAGTGACATGGGCAAAGATTTATGAGGTTCCTGTTTTTTCAGAAAATCATATTCGTCGGTTGAGTGCATCTACTGATCCGAAGCTTCAGAATGTGTTTTTTCGACGACAGTTTCCTCGAATTAGTGTTAAGCAAGATGTGTATTTTCATAATAACAAGAGGGTATGGAGGGCGGAGTTGGTAGAGCTTAGCGCTGGGGGATGTGGATTGGTATTTGACGGTGAGGGAGTCGATGTCAGTGATCGCGTGATTTTACATCTGCCGGAATTTGATTCGAAAACATTGCCTTCTTTTAATGTGCTCGGAGTTGTGGTAAGTCGCAAGCGACATCAGAATGGTTTTAAATTGGGTTTGCGATTTGAAGCCTTAAATCAAGATATTCAACTGCGGTTAAAATTACTTACTGAGCAAAAAGCAAGTTAATCTCATTAAATTTGGTTAGATTGGGTGTGGTTATGAGTTTTTTAAACTTAGGTAACGGCTATTAAACGGTAACAGGGAGGTTTTTATGTTATTTTTTAAAATGGTGTTGGGTGCTGCGATCCGTAGTGGTTTTGTTGCCATTTTTTTGGGCCTTTTGATTTCTACGGGGTGTTCGCAACAGGTGTTCGATGTTATTCCCCAAAATCAGCTGTTTGAGGCTAAGGCATCATATAATAATAAAGTGGACATCTTGTTTATGATTGATAATTCCTCAAGTATGCTACAGCACCAGGATCGATTGGCACGCGAAATTGAACCACTTATTAAGTTTTTAAATTCCACCGATTTAGATTATCGCTTGGCTGCAGTGAGCTCTGATTGGCGGCCAAATGGGCGAGGGAGTGGGGGAAAACTTTTGGGCAGTCCTTCTTTTTTAACAAAATCGACCCAGGGATTAGTGGATTTGTTAAAAAGTCGGATTCTTTTAGGTGAAAGTGGAACTGATATTGAAAGTGGGTTGGAGAGCGTACAACGGGCTTTGCAAACTGAGGCGGGAAGGTCATTTTTGCGGGAAGATGCTCTCTTAGCGATTATTGTATTAGCGGATGAGGATGATTATTCTCCTGGTCACATTAATGACTATCGTTCTTTTTTGGATCAAATCAAACAAAAGGTACCGGGTTACTCTCGTGGTTGGGTGTTAAACTTTCTTGGTATCATTCAATTGGATGGTAACTGTCGTACAATGAATAACATTGTAGAGGTTGGTGCGCGTTACATGGAATTGGCTCGTTTATCTGGTGGTATTCAGGCCTCAATTTGTGAAACCAGTTTATCCCGATCTGTTGCTAACATTCAAACTCGCATTGTGCAAATTCTGTCTGAATATCCATTACGTTACCCACCTGATTTAAGCACAGTAAAAGTGTACATAAACGATCGCTTAGTGCCCCAAAGTCAAACCAATGGTTGGTGGTACATTCCAGAAACGATGAAAATTCGCTTTTCAGGGGATTATTTGCCTAAGCCCTTTGATCGCATTCAAGTGGATTACAAGCCTGCCGGTGGTGCTTAGCCATTTTCGAATCCCTTTTTTAGATCCCTAAAATCTTTCGTATTTTTAAATATTTAAACAGTTAGTTCGAAAAAACTGAAATTTGATGTAAACTGAAAAATGAGCTGAAAAATCTTGAAAATGGCAAGAGGAGAGTAGATTTTTGAAACCAAGATTTAAGGATACAAACAGCGTTTCAAACTGCTATGTGGCGAGATTATGTTTGTTGTGGGTAAGCGACACTTTTTTCATTACGCTCTAGGGATAACGTTCACTGAGTTAATTATTGGTTTAGCAATTCTATCAATTGTCTTATTAGGATCTTTAAGCATCATAAATCATCAAAGCAAATTGATTTCCATGCTGGAGTTTCGATTAATTACCTACGACATCAATCAGTCAATGAGGCGGGTTTTAGAAAATCCCGATCACTGTAGGTTTAATTTTGATGCAAATGCTGTTCGGATCAATGCTTCTCTCGCTAACTACAGTGGGCTCGTGGTTCCATTACAAGGGGTAAGGAAATTTGTTTTGGGAAATTCGCCGAGTCACCCTCTAATCCTTCAAATTGGTGAGAATGAGCAACTTGGCATGAAGTTCTTTGTTGAGACCATGGAACTCATTGAGTGGAGTAAAATAAGCTCAAATCAATTTTTAGCTCATTTGAAAATATTAGTAAGAGACGTCAATAATCAACTAACCCCGATTCTCATTCCCAATATTGCTTTCTTTACAGCGGGAGGCTCATCTACCAGTGAGCCTATAGTCAAGTGTTCATCGGGAGCATTAGCACATGGTGAGGGAGTGGTAGGAGAATTTGTTGAAACTTCGGGAACCGTATATGAACCTATGAGCGATACGTTTGTTCCAGGAACGTGGACGGGGCGCGGTATTAAGGAAGTCAAATATGTCTATGACAGGTGGTTAAGTGCATCTGTGGCTCGTGTAATATTCGAAAGGCCAAAACAATCCGCAAACTATCACGTCGTATGTACTTTAAAGCACGTTCCGAAAGTACCTGGTAACGCTGGCTTTCTGACTGATGCCCTGTCTTATGTAGTTCGAGTTGATCGATACAATGAATATTTTGTGCCGACGGTTTATGCGATTGCTCCCTATGATTTCAACAATGGGGTGCCCGGTATTGGCACTGTCGCGGTCCCTGCTTATAATTTTATTTGTTCGGTATTTGAGTAGGTAGTAGAGCTCCCTCTCATTTTATCTGTAACGTATGATGAGTAGCTTAGGTTGATTTAGAGCGTAGTCAAATCTTTGATGATGGCTTTAGTTATGATTAAATTTACGTGGTATTTAAATTGAGAATGTGGTAACCGGATTCGCAATTGCGCTATAGAAGAAACTGTGAACTTCACTTTCCTATCCTCTCTATTAAGCGGACAAACTTTGTGCAACAAGATAAATTGAGATATTAAAGCATAGTAAAGAGTCAGTAATTGAGTAAAAATTATTTCATAGGTTATTTATTGTTAGTGAGGGAAAATGGCTTAAAAACATCAGGCCGAACTGATGAAATGAATCCGAACACTATAGATGAAGCTATATATTAAGTGAGAAAATGTTGAAACTTTGCGGATCGTTATAAAAATTTTTCAAGCGCGGTTTTCCTATCAATATGGCGGTTTTGGTAGGCGCGGAGGAAAGCCATTAGGGCATAATTTGAAGGTAGTAGATGATACCAGCACAAGAATCAATTTTATTCTAGTTGATTATACGATCATGGTTAATCACAAACTAATTTTATATTCGTCATGATTTATGAAAAAAAGAGGTTGAACTGACTTTGACTACCTCTAAATAAATACTAAAGACTAACTTTGAATAAATACAAAAAAGTTTTGTTTTGAGACCAAATATTTAGAGCACAAAACCGATTCAGAATTTTAGGATATTTAAATATGAAACACTGGGGATCGGGTTAATTGGTTTTTGGTTTTGTTTAATCATCATACGAAACTTATTAAATTTTTACTCAAGTTTTTCCAATATGGAGTCGATAAATGGTTGTTAAGAGGGAGGTCAGCAATGCTACTATCAGAACAATCCGATTACTGAGACACTACAATGAGTCATTTGGGAAGTAGAATAAGAAATAGAATAGTCAATGTTGTAATTATAAATGATTCGTTATTCAAATCATTCTTCGCACTGTTTGTATCAGTGATTAGCATATTTGGGGTTTTTAATAGGGCTTGGGGATCGGATCCCGAAGTGCCACAAAGGGTTTGCGTTTATCCGTTGGAGTCCAGATTCCTAAAGATCGGAACAACCTAGCATTCGGGCGTGATCCTTTAAATATGAGTCACTTAAATGTGACTTTGCGCTTTTTGAGTTTAGCGGAAATTTCAGGACAGTATTTTGGGTTCGTTATGATGGAGGAAGTCCATCGCGTTCGTGTTACCCGTGGGAGAATCAATTTGAGTTTGGGAGACATTCATTTGCCAGTAACATCAGGTGATAATTATGGTCTTAAGATCCGATGGTTCCAGGATACTTTGGCGGATCAGATCGAGAGCGTTTAAAAAAGTGTTTGGCAACCCAGGATCAGCAATGTGCCTCAGTTATTTTTTAAGTAACCCTTTTGCCAATCCTATTGCCCATACTTATGAACCAATTATAGAAGATGCCAAATATGTGATGTTGTCTTTTACCGCACGTAATGTTAAGGGACAGAATTTTCCCATAAATACCTTTCAAATGGTAAGAGCTTCATTTTATACCAACTATGCGCAGAAGGCTTTGGAATTAGAGGATTTATCCGTGGGCACGGAGGCGATTAAAGATGGGGCAGTTACCAATTCAAAAATAGCTTTCGGTATCACTTGGGATAAATTGGAGGTATTCTAGTCATTGTGGTTTTTAGTTTTGAACAGATTAATACGTTAAAAACACAAATGGCTGTGGATGGGGATTGCCAAGTGACTAAAAGAAATTTCAAATGAGGTTTCTCGAGGAAGCTGGATCAGGAATAGGTCGTAGGGAAGGGAGGCGTGGATAATGCCACGGCCCAGGTTGAGATGATAGTCTAAATTGTTCCTTAGATATACCAGAAAATGGTAGGGACCTAGGGTGCGCCATATGGATTGCAGTAACATTTGAAAAATATCTGCGTGTTGTACGTGAATATGGATCAGATGATCAAACTCTAAAGGTAGCTCTTGAGCCGTTCGGGATTTGGGTTTGGTTAGTTTGTGGGTCCAATTGAATAAATTACCAAATTTGAGAAACTGTCGAAAATTATGGGCGCGCATTTGGTAACTCAATGGAATATAATCCTGAGTTTTGCGAGCGGGAAATTGCACTAAAAAGCCAAAAACCTCACCACTTTTTAGGGAGCGGGCAACCCATAAGTGTTTCAGTGACAATTGATAATGCTCCAATTTTCTTTTTAAATCTTGAGAGCTGAAAATGTCCTCCAGATTTTTTTTAGGTAACTTTTGCAAAAAAACATCTATAGCCTCCCAATCCTGCTCGTGAGCAGGTCGGGCCTCAACATTTTTCAGTCGAATCTGACTCATGGGTAAAAAGCCGTGGACCGATACAAGCTCCATGTTTTGGTATAGGTGATAACGAGGCACTTCCCGACGAAAGGGATGAGCACGTAAAAAAGTATTGAGCACTTTACGGTCACTGCGCGACAAAAGGCTCACAAAATATTGAATATGATGGCGACTTTTAATGTCTTCAAGAACCGGAACAAAATTTTGATGCCACCCCAAAGTGGCCTGGCGCGTGGGTAACACCCGAAGATCAATAGCGAGTGCCATCTTAATGGGCTGCTTGTTTATGGGATGAAATAATTGCGGATACAAAAAAGTCACACATGCCAGACACTCCCCCTTTTTTCCCCTTAAGATCAACGTTTCAAAGGGAAACCCAAGGAACTGATAGGGAGCAAAGAAGCCATGGGGTCTTTTAATCTTAAATTTTATCAAATCCTCAAATTCAAATTGCTCAAAAAATGCGGTAAGTTCAGCGTTCTGTTGGGCGGTCGCAATTTCAATGGTCATTGTTGGTGTTCGTATAAACGATCACGAACTCCGTAATAATGATTGGCTGTGCGCGCGGCCACAAATAAGGCATCACTAAGGCGATTTAAATAAACCACAAACACGTCACATTCGGGTAACTGGGCGCGAATTAAGGCCCGCTCAGCCCGTCGACAGATGGTTCGAGCTACATGCAAATGAGCCGCTAACAAACTGCCCCCCGGAATGATAAATTGGGTGAGGGGAGGAAGGTAACCCTCTTGCTGATCAATCCATCCCTCAAGAAATGAAACACTCTCGGGGGAAAAGGCGGGTAACTTTTGTCGTGCCTCCAAGGAGGCAGAGGCTACATGGGCCCCAATAACAAAAAGCTGATTTTGAGTGTGGGTTATCAGTTGAGCAATTACCGGAACTTGAGGGGAATTGTGCGCAGCAGCAACCCCTAAAGATGCGTTCAGTTCGTCCAAACAGCCATAGGCCTCTACCTGAACATCCCCTTTGGAGACCCTTTTACCTCCCCACAATTGAGTGGTTCCTTTGTCCCCTGTTTTTGTGTAGATTTTCATCTTACCCTCAGCTTAATGAGAAAGTAGTAGAACTTCAAGTTTTAAGGAGGTTTAAAGAAGATTATGTTATTGTTCACTATCCCCCATGCGGGAGAAGAGATTCCTAGTGCCTGTTATTGGTTGCAAAAACTTCCCTCGGAAGTGTTACTGCGCGATGTGGACCGTTTTGTGGATGATTTATATCAACCCGTTATTGAGCGATTTCAAATTCCCTATGTAAAGACTCGTTACCATCGTTATGTGGTGGATTTAAATCGCGATCCCCAAGATATTGATCAAGAAAGTGTTTTAGGGGCCTCTCTACCTCCAGGAACACATCCCCGCGGTTACCATTGGGTGCGAACTACCATGGGTGAAAGGCTGTTACCACAACCCATGTCCTGGGAGTTACATGAGACCCTAACACAATTGATTTATCAACCGTTCCACCAACAAATTGGGCAGCTATTGCAGCAAAAACATGCCCATTCTGTAGGTCCTATTTGGCATTTTGACTTACATTCCATGCCCAGTGTTGGAACTTCGGAGCATCGTGATCCTGGGGAAGTGCGGGCTGATGTCGTGATTAGTGATCAAAAGGGCCGTTCTTGCGGTGTTCAGGTTTTGGATGTGACCATGTTAGCCTTTTTAAAGGCGGGTTTTAAGGTGGCTTATAATTGGCCCTATTATGGAGGGCGCATTACCGAGCGTTATGGCCGTCCAGAAATTGGGCACCACACCCTTCAAATCGAGCTGAATCGTCGTCTCTACTTAGACGAAGTAACCAAAGCCAAACGGCCTCAAGGGTATGCAGAAACCCAACAGAAGCTTTTAAAAGCTTTTGAAATCATTTATGACGCTTATCAGGAGTTACAACACCCATGAACCTTCTTTTTTATTATTTTCGTGAGGTTTTAGGGATTCGTTACTTGCCGGTTGACTTTGTTGTGGCCGACTCCATTGATTTTTGCCAAGAACGAGTTTGTGCCATGGCGAAAGAGGGGATGGGGCAAGAAGGGCATTTACGTGCTGGCGATTTTGTGTGGGTGGACGATGGGCGCTTGGAGCAATCTTCATTATTTAAAAAGATCAACCTCGCTGTGGAGCAAGAGGCTCGTCGTATAGGGCGTTCGTTACAGATTGCTGCCATACCACAGTCCGCAGTACCTCTGGCAGAATTGGTGTTACTGTATCCTGATGTCCATTTTTTGGTGGTCGATCCCGATTTATTTCAAGCCCTAAAAACCCACCTCAAACCCGATGAGGGCTCGGTACATTTGGTCCCCCATCCTTTGAAGCTTGAAGAGCAGCCGGCTTTGAAGGCCCAGCTGTGGCGTCTTTTAGTCCAATTAGTGCAGAAGTAGGTTATAGAAGTAGGTCATGGAGAGAAAAATTCGATTGTTAATTGCCTACGACGGTAGCGATTTTTGTGGTTGGCAAAAACAAAAAGATCATGCCTTTGCCCCTAAGTTACCCAGTCTTCAAGAAACTTTGGAAGCAGCATTGTCCCGAGTTCTCAATCATCCCATCGAGGTCTGTGCTTCGGGACGTACTGATGCTGGGGTTCACGCTTTGGGTCAGGTGGCCCATTTTATAACCCATCGAGAACAATTACCTCGGGATTTGTGTTGGGCCCTCAGGGCTCACCTCCCTCCCACGGTGGTAGTGCGTGAGGCGTATTGGGCGCCGATGGAGTTTCATGCCACCCTGTCGGCTATGGGCAAAACCTACCGCTATTTTATTTGGAACAGTGATCGGGCATCCCCTTTTTGGTTTCGATACTCTTGGTGGATTCGTCGGCCTTTGGATTTAGAGCGGCTGCAAACCCTTTCTCAAGTGCTTTGTGGAACTCACGATTTTAAAAGTTTTCAAACTCAAGGGACTCCCGTTCTTCATACCGTTCGGACCATTTATCGCATTCAATGGAGGCGTCATGGACCTCAACTGTGTTCGGTAGCTCTAACGGGAGATGGTTTTCTTAAGCAAATGGTGCGCAATATAGTGGGAACCGTGATTGATGCCTTTGAGGATGGAGCAACACCCCAAGACCTGAGGGCTATTTTGGAAGCCTGTGACCGGCGTCGGGCCGGGCAAACCGCCCCTCCCCACGGTCTATTTTTGCAAAAGGTGTATTATCCTAAGCCCCTTGACAATCAGTGCATAAAACTCTAGAGAAGAAATTTCGGTCTTTCTTTCTCGTTTTCTTGAGGTGTTGTATGCAGATGACAACTTTTGTGCGTAAAGAGGATGTGAAGCGAAATTGGTTACTGATTGATGCCCAAGGGCAGACGGTGGGGCGACTGGCATCACGGATTGCCCAATTGCTTCGTGGAAAACATCGACCTGACCTCACCCCTCACGTGGATCATGGTGATTTTGTAGTGGTCATTAATGCCGATAAGGTGCAATTTTCTGGTAAAAAATGGGATGAAAAGAAATATTATCGTCATTCTCGGTTTTTTGGTTCTCTAAAGGAAAAAACGGCCCGTCAAATGATGGAAGAAAGACCGACCTTTATTTTGGAGGAGGCCATTCGAGGAATGTTACCTAAAAATCGATTATCACGACGTTTGATGACTAAAGTGAAAATTTATGCAGGTCCTGAACATCCCCATAAAGCGCAAAAGCCAGTGGCGTATTCCGTTAATGATAGTAAGTAGTTTATTAGTGAATTATTAGTGAAGGTGAGATTTGTGACATGAGGAAAACCAAGACATTCATTCAGAGATAAGGCAGTAAGGAGTGAATATGGTGACGGAACGGGTTTATTACGGAACGGGGCGCAGAAAAACCAGTCGTGCTCGAGTGTTTTTAAAACCAGGTAAGGGCACCTTTATGGTGAATGGTATTAAGGTTGATGAATACCTAAAAAGAATTCAAGCCAAGGTTCAGGCTTTGAAGCCCTTGCAGTTTGTGGGTCAGCAGAAATTTGATATTAATGTCACAGTATCCGGTGGTGGGGAGATGGGTCAAAGTGCTGCTATTAGCTTGGGGGTGGCCCGGGCTCTAACGGCATACGATGAGTCTCTCCGTAAGGTGCTAAAGGACCAAGGACTTTTGAAGCGCGATCCACGGGAAGTAGAGCGAAAAAAATACGGTTTGCGTGGGGCGCGCAGGCGCGGTCAACACTCAAAACGTTAATTCGGTTACGACTTTTTACATATTCCCAGTTTTATTTGACTCAGTTTTTAGGTTATTTTGGCCATCTTTTAGGTATCTTCTTTCAATACCAGGAGGAATGAATGGGTGTTTCATTGGCTTATAATTTTCGAATTCGTTTTGCATCATTACTGATTATGGTGCTTTTAGGTCAGCAAGCATGGTCTTCTTCCAAGTCTCGTGTGACTGTGGATTGGGTGTTTTATAAGAAGGTCCGACTTCCTTCTGGAAATCATAGCGTATGTGAACTGTCCACTGAAAATCTTAAGGCGGGTTGGGAAGAAGATGATTGGGGTTGGGGAGAAACGAATCATCCCAAAGTGCTTTTGAGGTTAGTAAAACCGAATATTCCTAACCAGCCGTTGCGAATTATGGTGGAGTATTCCCGTCGTGAACGAGGCCTTTATGGAATCAGCTTGCGCTCTGATAAAACGGTTTTTGGTCGTGGTTATGATGTCAGCAGTGGAGGAGAGATCCGCTTTTTGATGTTTGTGCCACGGTTGGTAGAGTTATTGCGAGTGATGCGGGATTCGTCACCCCGTAATTTGCGGCTAGTCCAGCATGGGGTGAAGCCCCAGTTTGAGTTGGAATTTTCTTTAAGGGGTTTTGTGGCTGGATTGGCAGAGTTTGAGGCAAGCTGTGGTCCCATTCTAGGAGTTTCTCCTGAGGAATTTCAAGCGTTTTGGTACGGGGGAGGTTCTTTTGTGTTACCAGAGCGGTTATCCCCCCAGCAAGTAACTCAGTGGGATGCGATTTACAGAAAGGGTTATGAGTGATTTTGGCAATTGAAATCTTATGCGGGTCAAATTGAGGGTCATAAGAAACAGTTGGAGTTATTAACTCAGGAATTGAGCTCTAATCGGGGCCAAATGGAAGCAATTTTGAAGCGCATTCCTGAATTAGATGAGCGAATTGCCTTTTTGAAATCGCAGGCGGCGGAGTTGATAAAAACCTGAGATGAGATGGGAAGAGCTTTGGCCGAACAGTGGTCGCGGAAGGAGGGGACTTTACAGCAGTTAAAGGGTGTTAATGAACAGCTGGCTCCTCTGAAACCAGAGCATGATCGTTTGTTGTTGATTAAGGTTAAGGCCGAAGAAGAACTCAGTCGGGTGCAAACAGAGTGGGATCAGTTACAACAATAATTACATCAGGCAGAGAATCAGCTGAACACTTTACTCAAGAGAGAACAGGAATTACCGAGTGAAGTTAGTTACTGGCGAGAGAGGGTTCGTGATAGTGAACGGCGCTATCGACAGGCATCTGTGGAGCGTAGCAATTTTAATGTGGAAAGACAGACTCAGTATGAGCTGGGCCAATCAAGAGAATATCATACAGCCCTTCGTCGGTTGAACGAGGCGCGATCAAATGTGGCTCGTCAAGAACAACAAAAGTCGCGTGATCTAGCGGCGTTAAAGGGCAACGAATTCGGAGCGGAGGACAGTTGTTGGAGAAAATTTTATTATGATTCCGATTTTTGTAGTAAACTTAATAAGGATAGGATTAGGCGAAAAGAAAGTTTATTAGAGAAAGAATTAGCTCAAGCTCGGAAACATTTGAAAACGATGGAAGAGCAAGTGGAGTTAGTTGGGCGCCAAGTGCGACAAAATGTGCAAATGCGGTATAGAAGACTAGTCGAGCAAGAAGAAGGGGCTCGTCGTCAATATGAAGCAGATTTGGCTCAATTAGGGAGACTGGAATCTGAGTCTCTGGCTTTGCCAGAAAAAATCCGACAGGCGCGATCAGACGTAGACTCCCTCCGTTATCGATTAGATACTAAAGGGAAAGAACTACAGAGTGTGCGATCCCACTTGACCCGTGCCGATGAAAATTATCGGCGCTATGCCCATGATTCAGGTTGGAACGAATTAATTAGTAGGCGGGATGAGTTGACGTCATTAATAAATCAGCAAGAACAAGAAATCGAGCGGTTGAATAGTGCTATTAGTAACCTTGGAAATAAAATTTTGCGGAGAATGAGCGGGAAATGGTATCCTTAAGAAGCGAATCGAAATCTCAGTTGCAAAAAACTTATAAAGACTTGGAAAATCGCAATCAAGAGATTCCTGTGAAAATGGCTGAGCTGGAAGACGTTTTAAGGCAAACCGAATCGCAGTATCGACAGGTTCGAACTGATTTAGAATTCGAGCGAGCCAATTTCATAAAAGTGCTGAACTAGAAGGATCGATCACTACATAGAAGATCGTTACAAAGATGTTAGGGTTCGGGGATAGCAGTGATCCCCGAACGGTGAGGGAGATGATGACGGAGCTTGGAAAGGTATCTTTGAGCTCCGTCACACAATAGGGTTACCCCGATTTTGTTCTTAGGACCCCACATTTTGCTGATCTTAACAAGTCCGCATACATTGAGGGCGCTACTAAGACCAAGCGCTAAGCCCTCCTGATCGCGAAGTTCTTGCCACGTTTTTAGCATTTCTTGATCATCGATTTGCAAGGCATCGTCAACTTGCGCTTTCATAAAATTTTGAGTAAGGCGCATGATACCTATTCCCTCGGTAATGGAATTACCAGAGGTACTGATAGTGCCGGTTTTTACATATGAATAAAGACCAGAACCCATGGGATCAATTAAGTAACATTTGGTGTATGAATTTTTTTCTTTTAGGTAACAAGAGATGCCGGCAAACGAGCCACCCGTACCACAAGATGATGCAAAAAAATCAATGTTTCCTGATAAATCTTGGAAGATTTCAGGTCCTGTTGTTTGGTAATGAATCTGGAAATTCCCAAGATTCTCAAATTGATTAAGCCAGTAACCATTAGGATCAGATTGGGCCATTCGGCCCGCAACATGATAAAAATGGTTAGGATCTTGAAAGGAAGTGGCTTTTACCGTGGTAAACGGTATATTGTAGATGCGCAGTAGTTCATACTTTTCTGGGGATTGGTTGTCAGGCAAAACAATATGACAACGGTAACCTTTTTGTTTGCAAATCAGGCCTAAGGCGATGCCGGTGTTTCCTGCTGTGCCTTCATAGATGGTAGTTTGGGGATTGAGGAATTTATTTTTTTCCGCTTCTAGGATTAATCCGAGGGCTGTGCGGTCTTTGATACTGCCGGCTGGGTTTAAAAATTCAGCCTTACCAAATAGATGATTACCTGTTTGCTCACTAAAATACTTTAAATAAAGAAGGGGTGTTTTACCAATGTGCTCAACCCAGGAAGGGAAGACTTGGGGTCTGCCATTAGTTTGGCTCTTCATTTTTTAGACCATCCTTTCACCATGGAGGGATGATAATGTGGGCCAATACGGAATTATTGTGATTCAGACGATTTTGGAACATTTGGAAAAATGTCTGGCAGCTTAAACGCCTTTCTGGATTTAATTGAGTATAACGTTCTTGGAAAAAAGAAATTTCCCAATCGGTAATGGGTTGAAAAAGTTCTGGCGTTTTAACAGTAATTTGACAGGTGCCACATGTTCCTTGCCCCCCACAACTATGACCAATGGGGATTTTATGGCGTAGTAAATTTTCTAGAAGACTTAAGTTCGGATTAACCTTTAGTTCGTAAAAACGGTTGGTATTTTCAATTTCTACTTGTAATTTCATTGATAAACCTGACCTAATAGCTGAGGTTTTGGGTTACCAGTGATTGGCAGTAAGTTAATTTTGATATTTTTGTAGCGCAAATAAGCCAACCAAGCAAAAGCAGCTGATTCAATGGCCATGGGCGGCCAATTTAAGGCTTGAGTCGTTTGGATTTCCACTTGGGGTAGGTAGTGTTGTATTCGGGTTAATAAGAATTGATTGAAAGAACCACCCCCGCAAAAGTAAATTTTTGAAGGGATTTTGGGAAGCAA
Organism: Pseudobdellovibrionaceae bacterium; assembly: GCA_025055135.1. GTDB lineage: Bacteria > Bdellovibrionota > Bdellovibrionia > Bdellovibrionales > Bdellovibrionaceae > JANWYU01. The sequence goes on from JANWYU010000125.1 coordinate 26,735, forward strand.
ATGACGATAGGTATATCCTATGTGCCAGGCTACCCATTCCGTTAGGGTTGCCACCATATCATATTTGGAGAGGGTTCTGTATTTGCGGGTAACCTGTTGCAGCCAAAGTCCACCAAACATTTCTCTTCCTGTTGATTTGGGTCCTTTTTTTTTGAAATAGGGGTGTTTTTGTAGTTGATTCAACAGTGGCAGGTGTGGGCGGCCGCGTTTGGCCCATTGACCGTTTTTATCGAACTTGGATCTTCCATTAGTTACAAGTTGCACATAGGTATCTATTGGTATGTTACCGGGTCCAGTATCAAAGGCAGAAATTATTTTTCCTCGCCATATCAAAGTTGTATTGGAAATACCTCCAAGATTATGAACGGCAATGAGCTCATCCGATGGAGGTACTATGTGAGGATGGAAAATGGGTGCCAAGGGAGCCCCTTGGTAACCTGCAGCGGTATCGGACGAACGAAAGTTAAATACCACAGGTTTTTTCACTTGTGCTGAAACCATCTCTGGGTAACCTAATTGCCAGGAAATTTTACCTGGTATATGGGCTATGGTTTGACCGTGTAAACCAACAAGGTCAATCTGCCATTTTTTTTTTTGAATTACCTCGATAACTGTCTTTGCAAAAAAGGTACCCCAGGAATAATTTAATTGAGCAATCTCTTGGGCTGACATTTTTTGGTTTTCTTGAACCAGTTGCCAGGTTTTCTTGCGCAACGTGAAGGGTAGAGGGACTTGGTGATAATCTACGAATTTGGGAACTGCTTTTGTAACTTGATGGGGGATCTGGCACCAACACAAATCACAGGCGTCAAGGCTTGTACCTGTCATAAGACCCAAAACGTTAAGGTTTGCCATATAGGAGGTAACGTTAATCTTGAAAGTCTTTATTTTTTAGCTCACTTTTTATGTTAAAAGTATCAAAAATTTTGTTACCTTCTTCAATTAAATTAAGATGGGCATTCATAAGCGCTTTAAAACTACTTTCAAACTGGATCCGGGCTCGTTTTAAATTGCTAAT
>JANWYU010000143.1 GCA_025055135.1 Pseudobdellovibrionaceae bacterium
TCCAGGTTTTTATATTCTGAAATTGAAAATGAATCTGACGCGAAAGCCGTTCCAATTGGTCCAACACCAAATTAAATTCATCGAAACGCATATATTGCTGCAGACGGGTTCTACGTGCGGCAAAATCAAATGATTGCTTCCCAACGTTTTCTCCCAGTTCCGCAATAAGCTCGCTCATAGAATAGAACGGACTAAATAATCCTCGGATCAATAGAGTTACCGAAATGAGTATAGTAAAAAACACAACGGTACCAACAAGAATTACCGTACGTCCAATATTCTGTGAAGCCAGCAAGGCCTGATCCATAATGACCCCTAACTGAATATAACGGAGTTTGCCATGAGGTTGTTTGGGTAGCGGCAAAAAGACAGTTCGTACCGAGCTACCCGAAGGATCTTCAAAGGTTTGCCAATGGGGCTGTTTATCAGTGGGATGTGGAGTGGAAAGGCTCGGACCAATATCATAAAGCAATTTCAAATCGTGGGAATAAACACGAATAAAAGAATTAAAAGGACGAGCTTCAAGTAATCGTGCTACCAAATTTTGCGCTGACTCCACATCATCCAGATCACTCTCTGAAAGATCGGAACGCAAAAGGAGGGTAGCCATAGATTCCAGTCGATCGTCGATCAACTGTAATTGACCTTTTTTAAATAAATAGTATTGGACACTTAGAGTTATGATGTTACCAAATAATATTAGAAGGCTGGTTAAGATAATAAACCTATTGCGCAATCCAATAGCCCACTCCTCTTTGACTTTCAATGCAAATGGTGGCCTTAGAAGAGGAAAGTTTTTTTCTTAAATTTTTAATCGTGGATTCCACGACGTTACTTTCGATGTCCAAATTCTGTGACCAAACAAGATCCAACAACTGAAAGCGAGAATAGACCCTACCTGGGTTTTTTAATAGGTAATAAAGAAGAGAAAATTCTTTGTGAGATAGATGAACACTTTTGCCATCGATAAATACACGATGAGAAATGGGATCCAAGGTAACATTACCAAACCGATAAACATCCGTCCCACGAACCATAGCTGACGTCGCAGATAGGGCATCTCGATCACGCAATAAAGCCCGAATTCGGGCCTGCAATTCCACCAAGCTAAAAGGCTTACTTAAATAATCGTGTGCCCCGCGATTAATTACTAGTGCCTTTTCCTCAGGACTATCAATTACAGACAGAATGAGTATTTTCAGAAGCGGGTACTTTTGGCGTAACCATGGAACATCATCCGCCATGTCACATGGGCCCAACAAGCGGTCCATTACCACTAAAGAAACGTCCTTTTCTAAAGCAAGAGTATCAAGAAGTGCTTGACGATCCTGGACTTGAATTAAAGCAAAGGGCTCCGTTTTTAGAGAGTCGACTAAATGCTGAAGGAGCCGCTCCTCATCCTCACAGATCACTACTTTCATCAAAAAAAAAGGTACGCCCATCCTACGGATAACTCAACCACAGGCAAGGGCGCACCAAAACAAAAAGTTAAAATAATGACCTCAGGTTCTCCTGATTTTATTATTTCACACTTTTTTCTTTAGCCTTAACACATGCGTCAAGCTCAGCTCCCATCAATTTGGGATTTTCCTTCAAACACTGCTCTTTAGCATTTGTTTTCGCAGAGTCATATGGAGCGTTTCCAGTAGTTGTAGTCGCAGCGGAAGCTTGAGTTGTCGGTTTTGTTTCCGCTTTTTTGCCCTCACCATAAACGGTTAAACCTAGCGCTAAGAGGGCAGCGAAAAGAATGGATTTCATAAAAAACCTCCTTCTTCTAATTTTAATTAACCTTAGCCTCTTTCCTAAAAAGGATGATAGCCTTCCCAAATGAGATCTACATGATGAAACTATGATTTTTTTTTCATGCTTACTTTATTGGTTGGGTCTACAGCATTTTTCTCCTTGACAACTTTTTGGAGAAAAGTAGTTCTAACTCATAATAAATAGTCGATGCGGGTGTAGCTCAGTTGATTAGAGCGTCGCCTTGCCAAGGCGAAGGCCGTGGGTTTGAGTCCCATCACCCGCTCCAAACTGGTCCCTATCAGTGTTGACGTTGGTGTTTAGGGCTAAAAGGTGAACTATTTTTCGCTCAATTTGAGTTAGGCACTTAGAAGAGCTGGCATCCACAGTCAACTATCCCAGTTTGAATCATGTAATAAAGTCAAACTCCAATAAGAATTCTTGCCTAATTGTTGTCTCAGTTTACACTTAGCGGGAAATGCTCACTGTTTTTGTCTTGATATCGTTGTTTTTCACCAACATTGGTGCTCATGACATTGACCATACCGAATCATGTAACAAGGTGTTCCCTAATGCCATTAGACAAAATACAATCGAAAATAACCCAACAAAGGAAGACAGAGTACTAGAAAATGAAAAAAATGAAAAAAGCCTCATTAATCAACCTCCTGAAAACCACAAAAATAATCAAATCAACCGGTGGTTTTTACGTAGAGTCATAACTCCCGATCAAACCAAATCAGATCCCTCCCCATTATCTTATTTCCCTCAGTTCTCTGATCTAAAAGACTTCTTACAAAACCTAAGAGCAAAACTACATCAGCTACTTGAACAACACCGGATTGTGTTCAATAGTGCCGAGTATCAACAGTTTTACAATCTGCTCTTAAATGCCCAGGCTCAATCTTCGAAACTATTTTCTCCCTCAATATCCCATAACTTGGTGGAAATGTTACCAAAACCTGAAAAGGCGGAACATGTCGTAGCCCTCATTGATTTCATACTCAAGGATGTCCATGGTTTGGAACAACCCCTTAAAGATCGTCCTTTTCGGCACACAAACCAGCTTGTTCAATCGGTTGAACAAATTTTAAATTCATCCCTCCAAAAGAGGAGGGACGTCAATCATATTTATAATAAACTGCGAACCTTTATAAACCTGTATTTCAGCAAACATTTTAAAAATCCAAGAAGTTGGACTTCTCTGCTCTTGAACCAGTCAAAAGAGGTAAAAAGACAAATAATTGAAGAAATTATTGTTCACTATTTAATCCAAAGAATCGTTATCATCAGTTACCAGCAAATCCATAAGGTCAATCATCTACCGGTACGTGATCTTTACGGACCTCGAGCTGGTTTGACACGGTTTTCCTTCTTAGTTTCTTTGCAGTTAGTCATTAATTATCTCGCTTTAGATCTGACTTTAAGTGAGATGAAATTTTATTTAAACTATTATCCGAACCTTAACCTTTTGGCAGCTCATCCTGTGCGACATGAGCTCGCTGAACTTGTTGAAAATAACGAAATATCAGACAAAGCGATTGAGGATTTTATCGCCAAACACTCCTTCATCATAACGTCTGACTATGGAATTCAAGTAGCCAGAGTGGTCATGAACTCCCTGCTGTTTGGAAGTGCTTTATTTGCTCTTTTGTTACTTGTTCTGTAATTTAAGGGTTACGACGATGAAAACCATAGTGTGACAATGTAAATTTTGTCACATGTGGTAGCTACACGATGGAGGAATCAATTATGGAGTTACCCAAACGATTTACTTTATGCTTCGGCGATGGCATCGGTCCTGAAATTACACAATCCGTTTTAAAGATTTTAGAAGCATCAGGTGTTCCCCTTAGTTACGACATTATTGAAGTAGGAGAAAAACTCTACCGTAGAGGAATTACTTCAGGAATTGATGACTCCAGTTGGGAAGTGTTACTTAAAAATCGCTTCTTTTTAAAAGCACCCATAACCACTCCTCAGGGAGGGGGTTATAAAAGTCTGAATGTAACCATCCGAAAAACGTTGGGATTATTTGCCAACATTCGTCCCTGTCAGGCCTACGCACCATTTGTAAAAACCCGCCATCCTCAGATGGATCTGATTATTATCCGGGAAAACGAAGAGGATCTGTACGCCGGAATTGAATATCGCCAAACGCCCGATGTGTATCAATGCCTTAAGCTCATAACTCGGTCCGGTAGCGAAAAAATCATTCGGTTTGCCTATGAGTTTGCTCGCCAACGGGGTCGAAAAAGAATTTCCTGTTTTACCAAAGATAACATTATGAAACTCACCGATGGTCTTTTTCACCAGCTATTCGATTCCATCGGACAGGAATATCCCGAGCTACAGAAAGACCATTATATTATTGACATTGGAGCAGCTCGCTTGGCGGATAGTCCAGAGCGATTTGATGTCATAGTAACACTGAACCTTTACGGGGATATTATTAGCGATATTGCCGCACAAATTGCGGGATCCGTGGGATTAGCAGGCTCAGCAAATGTAGGGTCTCATGGCTCTATGTACGAGGCGGTACATGGATCTGCTCCCGACATTGCCGGACAAAACCGAGCAAACCCTAGTGGACTTTTAATGGCTGCCGTGTTCATGCTGAATGACATGGGCTGGTCTCAGTATGCGACTCTAATAGAAAATGCTTGGAAAAAAACGATTGAAGATGGCATTCACACTCCGGACATTAAGGGAGAAATGACACGCAAAATGGTTTCCACTACCGAAATGACTCAAGCAATTATTGATCGCTTAGGAGAAGAGCCCCAGCAGCTGCCTACCTCCCGGCCGTCCACCCACTCCCAAAGCCTTAGGGATTTCTCAAATCTGGTTCAGTCCTCATGTTCGGAAAATCGACCATGTGAAATAAATGATGGGCCGATTCGAGAATGTGTGGGTGTGGACGTCTTTATTTATGAGCCCACATCACAAGCCCATCAAATTGCTGCTCGTATGTTACCCATACTGAATGATCTTGGGTATGAGTTAGTCATGATCAGCAATCGAGGGGTTAAAGTATGGCCCCATGGACGTTTAGAAACCCACTGTGTGGATCATTGGCGATGCCGCTTGATGAAAAAAAATAAACAAAATGCCATTCGCCTTGGTCAGCTCCTTGAAAGCCTCGAAAATCATGGATGGGACATTATTAAGACGGAAAATCTCTATCACTACGATGGCAAGCCTGGTTATTCTCTAGGCCAGGGTCAATAAATTCATAAGAAGAACATCTCATTCCAAAAAAACACGAAGTGTCCAAATCAACACCCGTAACCCAATTTTTACTTTTTTTTATATCTTATATTTTTTTAGTAAGACCAAAAACTAAAAACTTGACTTTTAAAATTAAGGAATCTACAGGAACCGAAATCCCTTAGGGTCCCCAAGGGAAATGGGATTGAAGAGTTATTAACAAAAGAAAAGGAGGAACACATGAGTCATTCTAAGCGATTAATGAAATACTTAGTCGGGTTGGCATTAATTGCTTTTTTTTCAGAGTCATCACTCTCCTCGTATCAACCCCTGCCTGGCGATCAAGTTGTGTACCGGGTTGAAGAATATAGAGATGAACTCCTTAAAAAGCTTGTGAAGGAATATGATGTAATCGCAGAATTGACAGCCGAAGACTCAGGCAATAATGATGACCTAACCGTTGTAATACGTTACCTAGAGAACGGCACGGTCTCCAAAGTTTTTGGAGATCCGTACTCAGGCTGGTATTTAGATGTTACACTAGGAGCGATAATAAAGGAATTAGCCTGTATATTTGATTTCTTATTAGCCGATCGTCCAGAAGGAACTGTCGCTGAATGGCAAATGCTTAATATGGGAGAGTTAGGAGCAATTGAAGCATGCTACTACAAAGATCCCGTTGCTAAAAATCAAATGTGGGTAAATCGTTCAATTCCCATATATGCGATGGCCAAAATGATTATCTATGACGATGAAGCAAAGGTTTATCGGGTATATACATTGAAGTCCTTTAAGTGTAACCCCATGAACAACTCCTGTCTCAAGCACAACTAAATCTATGCAGTACAATAAAAACTGAGAGGCTGGCCCACATAAGTTCTCGGACCCATATCCTCATCGATACTGTGAGCCAGCCCAAATAGAAGATGAACCAGTTAAAAGCCTAGCAAAAGAATCCTGCTACAGATCCTTCATATTTTTTTTACTTAAACGTTCTTTGCTGATTTTTGATACATCAGATTATTAATTACACGCGAATTACCCATCTAATTAGCAGAACACCATCTTAGATAAAAATGAAACTGACCAAGGACTGTACCCTCTTGATCGAAAAGTTCGGCCAGAAAGACCTCATGGTCATTTACAGCATCAAAATGCCTTTTCGAATCTTTACGGCTACATCCGTTCAGAATAATTTTAAACTGTTCCTTTTCTCCTTGCACCAAAACCACTTGGTCAGAGTCTAGGACAATTCTTTTACCAATTGATGCAGAATGAACGATTGAAGCATGCCTTTTCAAACACATGGCCTGACGGTTGGAATTATTCATGTTAAAAAGCCCTGTCGGAAAAATAGAAGCTTCGCCAGTTGACAAACACTTTTGCCGAATGACACGAAAAACTGATTCAACAAAAGGAACAACTAACATAAATATTTTTGAACCTGGCCTAATTGTAACAGCCTTTGTTAAATCAACTTCAATATCGTTTCCAAACTCACAATTCTCATTAACCTTTTGATAAAACCGATCTGGGGATTTTCCATTGATGAGAACCGGCCCTGTATAACCGTCAAATTCATCTTGTAATAAATCAATTCCACGCCGAAGGGTCTCTTCATAAAGTAACCTCTGCAAGTCAGGATACAAATTTAAACGAGAATACACTGACTTCAAAATCTCCTGATTGGTTAACCTTTCATGATTCATTTCAAGAATACTTTCGAGATAGATTTTTATTATTTCCTTCAAAGCCTCATCGGGATTATGGAAGCGCGAAAGAAATGCTTCGGCGATTTTCCATAAAACGCTAGTCCAAGCTACACCAATTTCATAGGGACCGACCAATTGACCAAACCGGACCTGCTCATGATACACGAAATGACTCGTTCCAGTCCTTAACCCCAAGACACCCCCAATAATTTTTTTTCCAGTTAACAACCCAGCGAAAAGATCGGCCTGAGCCTCCCCAAGTAAATTTAATGCAAAGAAAGAGTTATTATAAATTTATCCCATAAGATTAAGTCGGCCCTGTATTACGTGAGTAAATTCATGTGCCAAAACATCTGACAAATAATCCATCAGATCATCAACTGAGTGGCTCAGGTGTCGAGCGTCTAAACACAGATTGATCTCAGACGCACCCCCCAAATGATATTTACATTCACCTGCCTTATTGACTATCAATTTAACCCCCAACTTCTTATTTATTTCCGTATTGAGATCGGGTTCGTAGTTTAAAACTCCGATGTCTGCGAATAGCCTCCACATACGATCTGCCACCTCATAAAGCTGTAGGCCCAACAAACAGAATACATTTCCCTCAACTTCCCCACTACGTGGGTTTTTAGCACATTGAAATACGTCCTTGCTTTCACCAACGATTCTCGTGGGTGTCTCTACTTCTTCATAACCACTTTGGTTTTCTAGCTGCAACTGCACCAACACCCTTTTGCCAGCGATCCTTGTTCCATCAATCTGATGAATGTCATAAAGAGGGAGATTCATTCGTGAAAATGTACCCTTATTAGACCAGGAAGATCTTCCCAGTTTGGCCCATCCCCAAACCGTTGGCTTCCCTTCAGCAAAGACCCAAAATGGCAACAGCCCACTAAACCAAATACATAATTTTAAGATAAACACAACAAATGGTGCCATCACATCCTCCTCTTCGAGATTTTCACTTTTAAAGCACAAGCAAAACAAATACCAAAAATCGACCGTATTGTTTGATATCTAATTGATTCAATAGGGTAGGGCCGTCCATAGCACCGAATGAACATTAGCTATTTAGCTGTCAGTTGAAAAACAAAATCATGTGCCATTTTCTGTGTCCACCACCAAATCCATAAGTTACCAACGGTCATGATCATGACAATCGCCAACGGGTGAAGCCAAGATTGCAATATCAGTAAAAAAACCAAACCATTGTAAACCAAACCACCCCAAAACGCCTTTTCTAACCCCACTTGCCATTCACACGCTATGTGACTCAAAGATGGTACCAAATCAATACGATCTCGCGGCACAAGAAAAGTAGCCTGAGAAAATTTGGCTAAATTTAAAAAACGGTGATGGGCTAATTTTTCTGCCTCATGGGAAATCGCAAATCCAATATCGGCCACTGATAACGCCAACCAATCATTGATGCCATCCCCAGCATACACCGTGCAGCCATGAGCGGACAATTGTTGTATTCTGTCTCTTTTTTGTTCGGGAGATAATCCCGATAAAACGGGCATTCCTTTAGCTCCTACCTTCCTAATCCAATGCGAGCAAGGGTGAGCATCTCCCGTTAAAACCTCCATTTTAACACCCAAGTTCACAAGTTTACTAATCAAATGCTCGGCCTTCGGATGAAAATCCTCCTGAGCCCTGTAACGTAACAAACAAATACCATCTCGACTAACCTCATCCCATCCATCATCACGCCTACCTACCCACCAATAGTGATTATCGGTATGAACTGCAACACCATAATGCGGTAACAATTGAATTTTTGTTACCAAATGTTGATCGGACTGCGTTTCTCTTTTTTCCTCAGGCAACGTAGATTTCAATTGTTTTAATAATGCCAACGTCTTCTGATGTGGATAATAATTAACAACAATGCTTACGATTTCTAAAATATCTTTTAATAATTGCATTCTTTGATCTTGATCGCCTTTTACTTCTACTGAAATTTCTTTAATCCCAAGCTCAGTCAAAGTTCCAGTCTTATCAAAAAAAAAGTAACAGTTTGGCAGGGAATGTTTTATTTTTTTCAACCGCGAAATATTAACATCTACTTGAAACTGTTTTTTTAATAGATCTTGAAGTTCACTAAAATAAACAGGCTCAACAAACAATAAAAAGCAGGGGCATCCCATCAAGAAAAACAGTCCCGTTTGTAATAAAGATTGTTGCCAATTCCCTCCTCCAATCAATGGGGACAACACAATCCACAATATTCCTAAACCCAATACCACCTGGGACCACCGATTAATAATGGTCTTTATAAAATTACGGGACTCATTACCATCAAACGAAACATTTCCCTGAGCATCCAACCAAATTTGGTCTAACCGCCGTTCAGGGAATATGGAAAGCACCTCTAACTCCACCTCTACTTCATTGAGAATAAAACTCCCTGCCCATAAAACATCCCCAATCCCCTTGGCCACTGGCTTTACTTCCCCGGTAAACAATGATTCATCTACCCACACCGACGATGAGCCGCTTAATTTACGAATCACCCCATCAAACGGAATGACTGACTGATCCGAGCCATGGTTTCTTCCGAGAAGCACGTGTCGGCCCACCCGTATTTGATCCAAAGAAGAGAGAGTCCACTCCCCTCCCACAAAAACTTTAAGAGTCCCTTCAGGACGAGTTGGTGTCCAAAGTTTTTTTTGTAATTGGTCGCGCAAATAAGATTCCCAAAACCGAGCGGCTAAAACGAGTACCAAAGCCATTATTGTGGATTCAAAGTACACAAATGGCTTGCCCGTCACCAATGAGTACCATGAAAGACCCAGTAACATTAGGTTAGAAACCACTATCAATAAGTCAATAGTGATGGTACCCAGCCTTATATTGTGATAGGCCATCACGACAAAAGGGACTAGACCTATAAGTGAACCGAGTGAAGCGAATCCACCTGAGAGAAAACCCAAGATAGGTACGTCTGAAAGATAGTAGGCCAGAGAAAAAACAAACGACCACATGGAAAAAAAGCCCGTAACCCCTAACAAAATTTTTTGGTCCATCCACCAATGAAAATGGTGATGAAGGCTTTTATCCCAAAGAGGATAGAGCCGATAACCTAAGGGGGCAATCCAACGGTTAAGATCCGAAAAACGATACGCATCAACGGTTACTAACTCCAATGAATTGGTAACAAAATTAACCCTTACCTGATTGACCCCGGGTAACTGAGCTATTTTCTTTTCTAAAGCCTGAGCACATGAGGCACACCAAAGACCACTAACCTGAAACCTTTGCAAAAATTGATTTTTCATTAAGTTTTTCTTTACACCTTTAAACCAAAAAATTACGGAGATTTTAACTCATCTGCTGTCCAAGGAGTTTTTTTCCCAGATAGTTGTTTTTGAAGGGTCTGCACCTCTTCGCCAGTCAATACATCAGACTCACGATTAGACCACTGGGAGCGAATAAAATTCACAACAGCAGCAATCTCTTCCGAACTAAGTTGATTTTCAAATCCAGGCATAACTCCATTAAAAGTAACCCCTTTAACTTCAATCGGGCCAGTAAGCCCCTTTAAAATAATTTTGGCAGGGATAAATTTATTTTGAATTACCCATGGAGAACCATCCAAAGGCGGAAAAGCGCCTGGTAACCCCTGACCCGAAGCCTGGTGGCAAGAGGCACATACAGATGCATAAATCTGACCTCCATCAACCTTAGATTTGTTTAAAGTTTCCGATGAATCGGTAACTTCGACAGAATTTCTTATCATCTGGGATTTTAATTGATCGCGTACATCCCCGAATTCAACCTGTCCATGAGGAACCTCCAATGCCAAATAAGTTGCACCCCAGCCAATCATGATACCAAAAAACAACCAAACAGCATATGGCCAAGGATTTTTTCCCTCTTCGGGTTCGGGAGCCTCTTCTTGCACACATGGAGCAACCTCCAGATTCCGATTATCAAAAGTATCATTGTTACCCATATATTCTCTCCCGTTAATCACCTTTCTTAAACCTCTTACCCCACTGATGCTGCGTCGGAGGATAGTTACGTTTTAAACTTTTTAAATAGGCTACCAAGGCCACAGCCTCTCGCTTTGCTACGATAACTCCCTCCTTTGGAGCAAAGGGCGGAGGAAGCTTCACGACAAAATCATTAGGATCGGGTTTTAATTTCCATTCATACAAATAAGGGTAACTGGGCATAATGGACCAAGGCACTACAGCACGAGGCTGATAAAGATGGGTGTGGTGCCAATCATCACTAGGTTGGCGCACTCCGATATTAAACAAGTCAGGACCCGTTCTCATGGTTCCCAATAAGTGGGGATAATCATACACATAATCCCCAGGAGTCGAAGCCCTTCCCCAACCCCGACGATCATCCGGGCCTAAAGAACCATCTCTTGGTTGTTGGGAATGACAATAAACACAACCTTGAGAGATATAAACCCTCCTACCTTCCCACTCCAACGGTTGATAAGGTCTTAACCCAGATTCCGCAGGAATTTGGGTTAATTGCAGAGTAGGAATAGCCACTAAAAGGACAGTAGCAAATCCTAAGATGGCAGCTGCGGCAATAATAAATCCTAATGGGCGAAACATATCAAGACCTCACCACACTTGGTTGACGAACCAACTTCCAAAAATGCCAGGCGAATAGCAAATGAGCTAGAGTCATTAGTGTACCCCCTAAAGATCGAGCCCACAAAAAGGGAAGGGTAACCCGAACAGACTCTTCAAACGTTTTTGAAGCATCCAACATGTAGGAACCCTGCAAAAGCCCACCAATTGTTAAGAAGATAAAATAAATGGCAATACCCGAAAGAGATAATCCAAAATGCCACCAAATCCATTTACGATGAGGCCACGGCTTTGCCAAAATTCGGGGCACAATGAAATACATGCT
>JANWYU010000217.1 GCA_025055135.1 Pseudobdellovibrionaceae bacterium
CCCGCACAATCCGTACCATCTTCTGAAAAGTGGGCTTAATAGGAACCATGCGCAAACTCATGGACAGATCTTGAATTTCTCGGCCCACTTTAGAAAGTTGATGAATAGCCTTAGATAAAATCGGGTGATCAATGGTCTGTATTTGTTCCCAAAGAACACTTTGCAATATCACCATTTCTCCCACGTAGTTGATCAATTTTTCTACTTTTTGCAGACTAACCCTGATGCTCTGATCACTTAGTGAAGCAGGATTAGGGGTCGAAATGCTTTTCTTCTCTAACTTTTCTAACGAAATCCCAAGGGAGGGGCTTTCAAATTCTAAAACGTTACCATCCGATGTTGACGTTTGGGTAACATCTTCGATTTTAAAATTCTTCATTTCTTCCACTAAATGACGATACGGAACTTCGGCCTTTAAATCCTGTACATAGGCCGCAATCATCATTTTTAAATGATCATTGGCCCTCAGTAACATATTGATCGTTTGCGAAGTTACCGGAAGCTCCTTATTTTTGATCCTAAGAATAAAGCTTTCAAAGGCATGGGTAAATTCACCCATGTCTTCGAAACCGACGGCTTTTGAGGAACCCTTTAAATTATGAGCCAATCTAAAAATTTTATTAATGGTATTTTCATCGTTCGGGTTACCCTCCAGATCCAAAAAGCTTTGCTCTACTTCGCCAATCGCTTGCTGGGCCTCTTCTAAGAAACCTTTTTTTAATTCAATTTCAAACTCATCCATAACACGTTCGCAGCCTTCTCTTAAAGGCTCAAACGGCAAAATTTTAAATGAGTTAAGACATTTTCACCCCGACGGGACGAAAGTTGATATTGAGTCGATCTAATGAAACTTCAAAGCAGGCTTCTAAAGCTTAAAAAATAAGAAAAATAAGAGCTAACCCTACTAATGAAGCTGTGGGCGCTCCTCCAAATCCTTCATACAATTAATACATAACCTGGCCAAAGGCTGGGCCATTAAGCGTTTGCTCCCAATGTCCGCCCCACAGGACTCACAAACACCATAAATATTTTTTTCAATTTTCTCTAAGGCCCTTTCAATCCGCATCAAAGCCAATCGATTACGTTCCTGCAACTCGATGGCTAAGTTCGTATTTACATCATGACTGGTCATTTCCGCCTCATCCTGACCGGATTCATGATGTTGTAAATGGAGTTTTTTAAACTCCTCAATTTTACTTAAAATCCGCATTTTATCTTCTAGCAACCGTAATCGCATCTGATCTACAAACATCTTTTTCATACCCTCTTTCTTCACTTTATTGGCCCCCCCTCCAAATAAAGCTAAGAGGAACATATTTACAGAAAAAAATTTAATGAATCTACTTTTTTTTAAAGCTGACTCAGCCTATAAATTGGCGCCTTGTGTCTCTAATCTCGGCACCCTCAACACTCAAACGCGTGTATGGCATTAGTTTGAGTCGCTCCTTTTCGATGACCTCTCCTGTTTCTTCACAATATCCAAACGTTCCCTCCTCGATTCGTTTTAACGCCTCTTCCACTTCATTCAGTAGGTAACGCAAACGGCGATGATTTACATAAATTTGATGCTCGGCCACCTGGGTTGTAGATAGATCCCCTTCCTCTGAACACTGCCGTTCAATGTTACCTAGCTCATTCCTTAGATAGCTCAACCGATTCAATAAGTGGGTTTTTAATTCCACTAACTCTTGCCGACACTCTTCAATAAACTCGGGGCTTAGTGTATGGTGCATAGGTCCCTCCTGGAAACACAATTAATGATTGTGTTAGGCTTTAGACCCAACGCCCTATTTCCCCGGTTAATCGAAATCTCGATTCTCGGTTCGTCACAACAATTGGGATTGATTATGGCACAATGTGAAGTGCCCCCTTTGAGTTGAATTGGAAGAGAACAATGGGATTTTCCATTTCTCGATATTCATCAAAATAGAGTTTTTGTCCCAAGACCCCTTGAATCGCAAACTGATCTTCCAAAATTTGCTTCAACTCACCCCGATTGGCTGGGGCCTTTTGCACTAATATTTCTTTAATCAATAAGCCAACTTCGAAGGCATTAACCTCTAAAACGTCAGGATACCTTCCTGTGCGATGACGAAAGTCCTGCACAAATGGATGAGGGGAGGGTAAAACAGGTAACAACACGTATGCACTATCGGAAAAGATCAAGTGGGGCGCCCACAAAGAACCCGCCAGCTTGAAGGTATCCGACGCCATCCAAAGACGGGTTCCGTACACGGGGATGTGCCTAATTCCATAGTAGGCCAAGGAAGAGAGGACTTTAATTGATGTGCGACTCAGATCGGGAATAAAAATAAAATCAAAATCATATTGCGCCGGTAATAACTCCACTGGTGTTTGGGAAAGAATACGCCTTCTTAGGTGGGGAAATTGTTGGAGTTTTTCTCTCTGTCTTTTGCGAAACTCCGCCATACGTGGAGCCAAATCATGCTTATTGGACAATATAGCCGCCAACTCCTGAAAGTCATTTTCCTCGGGATGATAGGTCTGAGCCGCCACCACCTTACCACCCAAAGCCAGCCATTCATCCCACATAAGATTAGCAGCATCTACCCCGTATCCATCATTTGGAAAGATAATGGCCAATCGACGTAACCCCCTTTTATAGGCATGAGCCGCCAAAGTTCGAATTTGAGATTCCAACGTTAATGAATAGTGATAAAAATAAGGACTTTCCGCGGTAACTTGAGACTTTTGTCCCAGATAAATAAAAGGAGTTTTAAAGTATTGGGATAACTGCGCCAAATACGGGCGTGTCTTGTTTCGAGTGCCTCCAAAAATCACAATCACGTGATGCCGCCGCACCAACCGTTCAAAGGCCTTTCGCAAATCCTCAAACTGGTCAGGCTCTTCCTCAACAATAAGTTCAAAGGGAGATTGGGTGTTGGAACCAACGCCAAATGCCGTTTTCAGACTTTCCAGGATTTGCCCATCAGCCTTTTCTTTGGTTCGTAACAAAACACCAATTTTTTGTCGAGAGGCCTCTCTAACTAAGTAATACTGTTCATGCAAAAATTGGGCTGTTTTTCGAATTGTGGGATTGGTACTCTCAAGCAGTGAAGCAGCAAAGCGGCTCGCCTCATCATACTTCTCTTGGGACCACAATTTTTTCAATAACCAATAATCAAACATTTCAATAAGGGCTGCGTTTCGCGCACTTATGATTTGGGCCATTTCCATAACCGAAAGATGTCCCCGATTAAACTCCTCTTCAAAAATCTCCCCTAAAAGATCAGGCTTTCTCTCCACAGAGATAGGCTGCTGATAAAGCTCCCAAGCCCTTAAGTCCCAAGGTTTTTCCTGCTCACCAGCGGAAGAGGTTGGTGAGGGTAGAGTAGGGGAAGGGGATTCCCCTATCCTTGACTCCGCCCCTTCCTCCGAGCCCTGTTGATTCTGAGAGGAAGAGGCAGATAACTCTCCCTGATCACCCCCCAGGTGGGGATGGGGTTGCTTGTGTCCCTCCGACGGATCCGTTTTTTTCACAATTTCAGAAATCTCCTCCCGTGTCGGAGCTGAGTGCCCCTTCCCCTTGGATCGACCGGTTCCATATGGGTCCGAAGCGGCCTTACCTGAGGAAGGATGGGGACGAGGAGAGCTGGCACAGCTCACAAGCATTAATGCTATCGTCAATGACGTTATTAACGGTACTAGTGTTACTAACGAAAAAGGCCTGGCCATTTTATTCTATTCCTTATTCCTTATTCCTTATTCCTTATTTTGGACCTATTCATTTTTTCACATTGTCTACTGGCATTTTATCGAAACCTGAGATCAAAAGGATATGAGTTTTAACTACGCACACTTAAAATCTGACGCGCTTTTTCTTTAAACTCTTTGACTTTGGGACCTTCTCCTATCGAGCGGGCCAACCGTTCCAGTATCTGTTTTTCTTCTGGTGACAGTTGGGTGGGAGTATCCACCATCAACCGAATTAACATATCTCCTGCCGATCCTGATCCATTGGGGAATCCCTTGCCTCGCAAACGCAACACAACCCCCGAAGTACTTCCAGGGGGAATTTTCACGATGGCACGAGAGGTAAGGGTAGGAATCTCCACTTCGCCCCCATAAAGGGCCTGCCATAGGCTAATGGGAAGATCCATATGAATATCAAGACCAACTAACTTAAACAGTGGGTGCTCATCGTGTTCGATCACCACGTACAAGTCCCCAGCCTGAGTGCCTGGACCCAAATCATCGCCTTCCCCCGCCAATCTCAATTTTTGGCCGGCTTTTACTCCAGAGGGGATTTTCACACTGAGCTTGGCCTCCTGGTTAATGCCTCCCCTTTGCCTCATAAAATGGATCACCTTTTCCCCGCCTCGAGCCGCTTCCTCTAGAGAAAGCCGCAAAGTATAACGTAGGTCTGCTCCCCTTAGGTTCCCTGCGCGGGTGCTACCAGATCCTCCAAAACCACCTCCGGCCCCACCGCGAGCCCCTCGAAACAGCTCACTAAAAATGTCACCAAATAGGTCTCCAAACTCCTGCCCACCACCGGCTCGCGCCCGATAAAAACCACCAAATCCGCCAAAGGGACCCCCTGCCCCCTGTTCTTCAAAACCCCCAAAACCCTCAAAACGAGGATCTGCAAAACCAAACTGGTCATACTGTGCCCTTTTTTGAGGGTCACTCAGAACATCATATGCTTCAGATATTTCCTTGAATTTTTCTTCTGCAACCTTGTTACCGGGGTTTTTATCTGGGTGATATTTCATGGCCAATTTTCGATAGGCCTTTTTAATATCCTCATCGGAGGCACCCTTTTGCAATCCAAGTACTGAATAATAGTCTTTTTTTGCCATGCTATCTTTTAAACTAACTGTTCGAAATCCTTCGTTGTATTAATTGTTAGATTCCTCGAATCCTTTGCACTCATTAAGTGTTCACGTATTTTAATTTTCTTTCTCTTTCTCTTACTCTTACTCTTAATTTATTGCTTTTTGGCCTCAGTTGCTACCAGCACCTGACCTGGTCTTAACAGGCGCTCATGGTATCGGTATGGCTGTTTCACCACCTTAACAATATAACCTGGCAAAACTTCAGTAGAGGGTTCAGAGCCCACCGCTTCATGTCGATTAGGATCAAAAGGCTGATGAAGACAGTTCTCCTCCACAACCCCATGTTTCTGCAACAGGTTTTTTACCTCCTTTACAATCATCTGAACGCCCTGAACATAACTTGAAAAACTCTCGGGCTTGGGCTGAGTGGCTAAGGCCCTATCCATCATGTCCACAATTTCCAAAAAATCATGGAGAAACCTTTCTGCTCCATATTTGGTAAGATCGGCCCGCTCCTTGATCACATGCTTTCGATAATTGTCAAATTCTGCTCTTAAATAAAGATAGTCATTTTTCCACTTTTCTAACTCTTCCCGCAGTTGTTGAATCGAAGTGTCATTAGGCTGTTCCTCAGCCTTATTGGTATTGGCAGCAGACTGTTGTTGCTCTCCCATTTTATCCTTCGCCTGATCCTTCTTTTCATCCCTCTGATGATTAGAGGATGAATATCCCCGCACTTGAGAAGCATTATCTTCTACCATGTGAGCCTCCAACCGCTAAATCTGGGGCGACTCATAAAAAAGTCAAGGGTAAATCGCCCTTGGAAAAGGTCAGCAGCAAAAAAACCTGGTTACTTAACTCTCGCCCCACTCGTGACAAACGCAATCTATTATCACCCAACGTCGGCTCAACCAATTCTAACCACCTTCGTTGTCGGCATATCTCTAATCGATGGCGCACCTGTTCGGTAACGACGGGACCAAACTTGTTGGTGCACTCAGCCAATGAAAGTCCCTCACGCTTTCGTAAAGAAATATGACAAAAATCGGTAACACTTTCATGCAAGTCCAAGTATTCGCAAAAAAAACGCCCCTCAGCTGGTGAGCGCTGAGGATGCCACCCCTCAACCCAATCTAAATATTCCTTCCATGATGAAGGATTAGCAAACCTCACCCCATAGGATCCCTCCCATTTTAAATAAGAGTGACTGCTCAGACCAAAGCCCAAGTAGGATCGATCATTCCAATAGGCCAAGTTATGTTGCGACTGATACTGGGGGTGTATGCTAAAGTTCGATATTTCATAGGCTTGGTAACCGCACCCGTGAAGACATTCTTCCACTAAGCGCATCATGGCCAGCTCCACCTCTTCCGATGGGCGATTTCTATTTAAAAAGTGATTCTGTTTCAAAGTTAAACAGTAGGCGGATACGTGGGGTGGGCGAAAACACTGAATTTCCTCTAAGTCCTGCTCTAAATCCCTTAACGTCTGATGAGGCAAGGCATACAGAAGATCCAGAGAGTAATTGACCCCGTGTTCTGCAAGCAAGGCAAGAGTGTGGCGGGTGTCCTCCACAGAGTGTTTACGATTCAGATGGGATAATAATTGCGGATTAAAGGTTTGAGCGCCTACACTAAAGCGGTTAAAGCCAAGAGACATTAATTCACGAAGATCCTCTTTTTTTATAGTGGCAGGATTGATTTCTAAAGTAATTTCGGTAACAGATGGTTGCCAACAATAACCCGCTTCCTTAAGGGCTGCAAAGATCATCATAAATTGATCTATTTTCAACAGACTCGGAGTTCCTCCTCCAAAATATATTGTGGCAACCGTACCCCCTCGAGTTAGTTCACCACAGCGAGAAATCTCAGTAACAATAGCCTGGACATATCGTTCATGAGTGAGGGGGATTTCCCCCTCCTGATAAGTAGCAAAATCACAGTAGTAACATCTCTGCAAACAAAAGGGGATGTGGAAGTAAAGGCTTATTGGTTCATTGGTTTGTTGCTGCATCCTAATTTTTTAAAGGGCGCTCTAAGAGCGACCTCTCCACATTTCTTGTTACATAGGCCTAGTGTTATAAAAAGTTTTTTTCCTAAACATAAGGAGCCAGACCATAACCCGCTTGTCAGCGCGTTTATTGTTATTTTTAAGTTCTATAAAGTTTTTTTTAATGGCTCCGAAAAGAAATATGTTAAAATAAAAGTTAGTATGTCAATTCAAATTGTTAGTGATGTGCGATCACATTTTAGAGAGTTAATCGAAAGCGCGGGGCAAGAGCTGGGGATAAATATACGCCCACCCCTACGAGACTATTTGATTCAGCTTTTAGATTATTATACAGAAACCATGAATCTATTTCCTGGAAAACAGGTTACCTTAGCAGAAATTTGGTTACAGGCTCAGGCTACTTCGGATACTTATGAAAAAATCGAA
>JANWYU010000135.1 GCA_025055135.1 Pseudobdellovibrionaceae bacterium
CAAGGTCCCCGATCCTCCGAAATTACCTTTTGGGCCCAAAAGCAGGTTTATATTGCTTTAGGTTTTGTGTTACTTGCTGCAGCCTCCTTACGCATTGATGCCTGCCCCATGGAGGGCATCCAAGTTGATCGTTACAATGAAATTTTGGGATTAAATCAATCTCCTTACTCCTCATTAGTGGCGGTAGCGCTCGGGTACCGAGACTCCAGGGATCCCTTGGCATCTCAACCAAAGGTCCGTTTTACGACCGATGAGATGTGGAAGGTGATATCATGAAGGTTGCAGTTTACGATACCAAACCTTACGATCAGGAGTATTTGCGATCAGCCCAAGTGAGTAAGGCCCCCCAGCTTGATTTGACCTTTTATGAATTTAAATTAACTCCACAAACCATGCATACCGCTAAGGGCTTTGAAGCTGTTTGCGTCTTCGTCAATGATGAGCTGAATCGGGATGTGGTGGGGTTTCTGTATGAACATGGGGTTAAGAGGATCGTCTTACGTTGTGCTGGTTACAACAATGTTGATTTAGAAAGCTGCGAAAAATTAAAAATACCCGTTTTTCGGGTACCAGAATATTCTCCCCATGCGGTGGCCGAGCATGCCGTAGCCCTTTTAATGACGTTAAATCGCAAAACCCATAAGGCCTACAATCGCGTCCGAGAGGGTAACTTTAGTTTAAATGGGCTTATTGGATTTGATGTTTACCAGAAAGTGATTGGAGTGGTGGGAACAGGAAAAATCGGACGGGCCTTTGCTCAAATTATGCTTGGATTTGGCTGTCGTGTTTTAGGACACGACCTCTATCCGGATGCAGAATTGGCAACCAAAGGAGTGGAATACGTTAGCTTAGAAAAAATCATTAAAGAAAGTGACATTTTAAGCCTGCATGTCCCCCTAACAGAACAAACCTTCCATCTTCTCGATAGAGAACGCTTGTGGCAGCTCAAACCAGGAGCCATTATTATTAACACAGGAAGAGGGGCCCTTATTGAAACCAAAGGACTCATCGAAGTCCTTAAAAAAGGGCATTTGGGGGGAGCCTGTTTGGATGTTTATGAGGAGGAGCGCCGTTATTTTTTTGATGATTTCTCCAATCGCATCATTTCTGACGATGTTTTGGCACGGTTACTAACATTTCCCAATGTGGTTCTTACCTCCCATCAAGGGTTTTTTACTCATGAAGCACTGACTGCCATTGCCGAAACTACCATTACCAATTTATTAATACCTACAGATCAGATCAATCGGTATGGACTACAAAAGTAAATAGCTTCCTGTGTGATACCAAAAAATATTTTTGGTTCACGGATTTATTTTTCTTAAATATGATTTGAAACAGTTTTCCAATGATCGAGATCTCATACAATTACTAAGGAGACTCCCATGAACCAAGGAATCAAAACTCTTGTATTGCTGTTACTTTCATCCGCTTGGGCCATAGCATTGTTTGCCATATACAAAGGTAAGACAGCCTATGAAAAATTAGCGCCCATTAGCTTGCCCTCAATTAACTGGGAACAACTACAACATGAACCAAACCGTGACGAAATTGTAAAAGGGAAAAAGCTCTTAGAGAAAACTTATGAAATGTTACCTGATAAAGTAGGGGCTAAAATCAGTTGCACCAATTGCCACCTCAACGCTGGAACCAAGGCCAATGCTGGTCCATGGATCGGCATTATTCATCGCTTTCCCCAATATCGTGATCGATCGGGAAAGTATGATACTCTCACCGACCGAATCAATGACTGTTTTGAACGTAGCCTGAACGGCCAACGATTACCAGAGGACGATCCCAATCTAAAGGCCATTCTTGCTTATATGGAGTGGCTTTCTAGGCCTGTGTTACCTCATCAAAAACTCAAAGGGATTGGAATGCCTCGATTGGCTCTGAATCGAGAACCTAATTGGGAACGGGGAAAAGAATGGTACATGCAAAAGTGTGCCTCTTGCCATCAAAAGGATGGCCAGGGTCTGATAGACCCAAGCACCCAATCTTATCGCTTTCCTCCCCTTTGGGGGCCAAACTCCTTTAATATTGGAGCAGGTATGGCTAGGCTCCATACTGCAGCAGGCTTTATTAAACACAATATGCCCCAAGGACAGGAAGGCACTTTAAGTGACGATGAAGCATTTGATATTGCCTATTTTTTCTCCCATCAAGAAAGACCCGATTTTGCAAAAAAACACCTTGATTGGCCGAAAGGAAATAAACCAAAAGATGCGCGATACTAATGTTACCCAAAGTACCTTTTTAAAGAATTTAATGAAAATGACAAAAAGAAGATTCAATTTTCTTTTTGTTGTTTTAGGGACATTGTTTTGGGTAACCCCTGGACATAGTAAGCCAGAAAAAAAAGTTGCTGAACAATGGCTCGTGGCTCAGGCTCAATTAGCACCAAGTCCCTGGCATGTAGCCTGGCTAGAATGGATTCGAAGGGATCGGAACGCTCTTTTGGGAGGGGATGGTTTTTTAGATCTTTATCGGGTTTCTTATGGTTGGCGCCTCAGTCCCCACCTCACCCTAACGGCAGGGTTTGGATGGATTGATTTTAAAAGCACTAGCGATGAGCTACGGCTACATCAGTTTGTCTTCTATCAAACAACCTTTTCTTCTTTGGATCTTCAACTATTGAACCGCACGGGTCTTGAACAGCGGTTTTTGGAAAATGACCCTCAAACACTATGGCGGCTAAGAAATCGCATTCAAATCAATTGGCCCCAATCCCAGCTCTGGAGTTTCAGTGCCTATGATGAATTCTTTTATTCTTTTTCCAGTCACCCAAAGATCGTTTACGGATTAAATGAAAACCGTTGGGGCGTGGGAATACGGCGTAAATGGAAGGACTGGCAGGCCTTCATTTACTGGGGAGAGGGATTTCTTGAACAGCCTCACCAATGGCTGCGATTTGAGTGGTGGCAATTTCAAATTCAAGCACACCTCAAAGAAGTATTCTTTTAAATGAAATAAAAGATAGCGCTTCGCATTAAGTTCCGTGACAGTATCCAAGAAAGTAGACATAGTTTTAGAAACAGCGGGGGTTTTTTATGTTAGAGGTTTTGAATTTTCGTCAAAATAAAACCCGAGAGGGTGAGGTTTTTAGTCAGGTTCGGGCCATACTTAAAGATCACCCTCAGCTTTGGGAGTGGATTTTGGAAGTAGCCACATTAACAGAACCTCAGGGAATTTATGTGTGTAATGGGAGTGAGACAGAATTCCAAGCCATAATCAAATTACTGGTAGACAAGGGGACCTTACGCCCCCTTAATCCTCAAAAACGGCCACACAGTTATTTAGCCTGGTCTGATCCCTCTGATGTGGCCCGAGTGGAGGACCGCACCTATGTGTGTACTGAAGCTCC
>JANWYU010000033.1 GCA_025055135.1 Pseudobdellovibrionaceae bacterium
GAGCACGGCAAAGGGATTGTTGAATGGTTTTATGTTATTTTTTTGTTGATGGTTTATGGTTTTGTTTGTTGATGATTCTGCCCGTTTTTGTTTTGAAAGATTTTTATCTTTTCGATGTTGGTCTTTTTTGTTCTGTTCAGAGGACGTTTTTTGTTCAACAGATTTATTAAACTTGAGCTTTGGTTGATGGTGATCCGTTTTGGCCTTTTTTTCTACAGATGTTGGGAGGGTGTCTGTTTGATTGGTTTGTTGCCATCGATTTTTTGGTTTTAAAATCATGGAAAGGGATATTTGATTTTTTTCCAAATCCACACCTAGAACGCGAACCTGAACTTGATCTCCGGGGCTTAAAAATGTTTTGGGATCTGATACGAAATTCTCCGATAGTTCACTGACATGGACCAACCCATCTTGATGAACTCCGATGTCCACAAAGGCACCAAAGTTTGTAACATTGGTGACTATTCCAGGACAGATCATTCCTGGTTTCAAATCTTTAATTTGAAAAATATCATCTCGAAATTTAAAGACCTTAAATGGGTCTCGAGGATCGCGGCCTGGTTTTTCTAATTCCTTAACGATATCCTCAAAGGTGTATTCTCCGATGATTGGGGCAAACTTTTCTTTGATACTATACAGTTTTTTAGCTCCCTCCCCCACTAAGTCTTTTACAGATACCTGAAGCTCTTTGGCCATGTCTCTTACTGCATCGTAGCGTTCCGGATGAATGCCTGTGCTATCTAAAAAGACCTTTCCATTAGGAATTCGTAAAAATCCAGCAGCCTGTTCGAAATTTTTTTGAGAGAAGCGCGGTACCTGTAGCAGCTCATCCCTGTCTTCAAAGAGTTTATTCTTGCGATATTCTACGATGTTCTTTGCTAAACTGGGTCCGATTCCGGAAACATAACTGAGCAATTGGGGGCTTGCTGTATTGAGATCTACTCCGACTAAATTCACACAAGACTCCACCACTTCGTGTAAAGACTTTTTTAACCACCCCTGATTGACGTCGTGTTGATACTGACCAACCCCAATACTTTTGGGATCAATTTTTACAAGTTCAGATAAGGGATCTTGGAGACGTCGTGCGATAGAAATAGCTCCTCGCACGGTAACATCAAGATCGGGGAATTCTTCACGAGCTACCTCTGATGCTGAATAAACGCTGGCCCCTGCCTCGTTAACCATGATGACAGGAATATTGAGTTGTAGTTCTTGAATTAATTTGCGGAAGAAATTCTCTGCCTCTCGCCCATGGGTGCCGTTACCCACTGCGATGGCTTCGACTTGCAATTGTTTAAAAACGTTACCAAATAGTTCTTTGGCCTGTTCAAGGGCATTTTCCTTATCAATATGCAAAACCGTGTGCGATAAGTAATTCCCTGAACGGTCCACCAATGCAATTTTACATCCTGTGCGAATTCCAGGATCAACACCCAAAGTAACTTTTGCTCCAAAGGGGGGTGATAGTAGTACCTTTCTAACGTTATTGGCAAAAACAGAAATAGCGTCGCGATCAGCCTTTTCTTTCAATTGACGATGCAATTCATTGTAAATAGAGGGAAGCACATATACTTGTAAGGCCTGTTTGGCGCATTCCTTCAAAAACGCTCCTATGGGGGAATCAGGGATGGTAGTGCTATATTCGTAATACCAACCTAAAATGAGTTCTTCATTAGCAGTGAAGTTGAGTTGCAATTCTTCTTCTTGCCATCCACGCCGCATAGCCAAATAACGAAAGGAATTTTTTTCCAAAAGTAGGTCTTTAATGAGAGAGCTGAAATTTGCATACATTTCATACTTAGAGTGGGGTTTGTATCCCTTAGCTCGGGTAGCATTCAAAGATCCTCGCTCTAGGAATTCTTGTAACACCCTTTCTCTTAGCTCTACTTGATGAGCTAATTTTTCTACAATAATATCTCGCGCTCCAGACAGGGCTTGATCATAGGATGCAATATTGGCTTTTAAATTAAGGAATTCCTTCGCCTTCACCTCCATAGTCGGATTTTCTGGTAGGGTGCCGTGCCCCACGTCCCAAATCCATTGGGCCAGAGGCTCAAGACCAGCCTCTCGGGCAATAGTGGCCTTTGTTTTTTTCTTTTTCTTAAACGGCCGATAGATTTCCTCAAGTTCTCCCAAGTCCCAAGATTTTTCCACGCGTAATCGAATTTCTGAAGTCAAGTTACCTTGAGACTGAATTTCTTTTAAAATAAAAGACTTCTTCTTTAGAATGTCCTGGTAGGTTTGATGGCTATCGATAATGTTACGAATGGTGACTTCGTCCAGGTTTCCGGTGCGCTCTTTTCGGTAACGTGCGATAAAAGGAACGGTAGCTCCCTCTTCGGTAAGAGTTAAAACGGCTTGAGCCGCCTGGGGAGATATGTGGGGGTATCGCCGAGACAAGTAAAACTCAAAGGACTCTGTTTGAATCCCTTCTGACATGGGTAAAAAAATCCTCCCTTATTTTAGGCGGTACATAATGAGACCATGACTGGGATCATACGGAGAAACGCCGACACTCACTCGATCTCCCACCACCACCCGAATGTTAAATTTCCTCATCTTGCCACATAATTTTGCTTGAATCACAACGTTGTTATCTAATTGTACTTTGTAGATACCACCAGCCAACGCGTCTATGATTTTTCCTTCAAACTGAGCTAAATCATCTTTTGCCATCGGGCTCCTTGCTGCTCTTTTTGTTCATTTGGGTTAAATTTGTATTACAGGATTATAATTACTTATCAGAATTTTAATACCTTGGGCAAATAAAACATGGAGTCGATCATTTTCTATCGATAATATAAATCCCCATCCCAGCTTCGGATGGAAGATAGGGGTTTTCTCCTCAAATTTTTTCTTCATATCATACTCTACAGGATCTATCCCACCATATTTTTTTTTATATTGAAGCCACCGTTGATAGTGGGGAGCATCAGAAGTGACCTCAGGAGGTGGTGATATGGTTTGTACTCTTTTTCCTTTAGATCTGAGGGGCATCGACGCTTGGGACGCTTCAATCAAGGGAGCTGCTTGATCCGACTTTTTTGAACGGATATTGGATTTTTGAGAAGAGGCATCTAAAGACTCATCAGAAGAGGTTGTCCGGACATTTCTAGGGTTTTCATTTTTTGAATTGCTCTTTTTGGAGCTAGCTTTTTTAAGGGTAGCTCCTCTTAAGGAGGTGGAAGCCGTCTTTTTTTCCTTGGTTTTTGGTTGTTCAGCATTTTTTTTATTTTTTTTTGCTGCGCTGACAGAGGCAGAAGATGGGGTTTGGTTTTTTTTTGTTTTCTTTGATGCTATTTTTTTGGCCATAGGCTACCTCGAATAATCCGCTTATTCGATTCAATTTTTCCATTTTTTTAAAAAGAAGATCAAGGAGTGTTTGTGTGGTACAACCTTTGCAAATTATATTGGACGTTTTGATGAAGTTCAGTAGTACTAATGAAATGCTTAAAAAGGCTTAGGTGAAAAGCGAGGTAAACTGTATGAGTCGTTTGGTGGCATGGGCCCAGGTATTGGACGCATTAGGAAGATCTCGTCAAGTTAAAATTTTAAAGGAATTGGCTTCTTTTGATTTAGTAGGCGTTGAGGAGCCAGAGCAAGCGCAAGAGGGACATATTCATTTTTTAAGTGACACTCGTCGGCTGCCCCCGAAGATTCCGATGGAAACCTGTTGGATAGTCGAAGAGCGTTGTCTAAATGAACCAAAAATTAGCCTTATTCTTGATTTGGCTCGAGTGAACATATTGAGTGTGCCTTCCATTCGCTGGGCCATGGCCCAAATTCTGCCCCTTTTTGACGCAAGAAATCATATTGCATTAACTGAGTTTAAAATGATTGATGGGTGTTGGGTTCATCCTTCGGCACAAATCGATCATGGCGTGATGTTGTATCCAGGGTGTGTTTTAGGGGCGGGGGTGGA
>JANWYU010000063.1 GCA_025055135.1 Pseudobdellovibrionaceae bacterium
AAAACCTTTATTGTCCAGCCACACCCCATTCCTTCTGTTCCCCCAAACAGGCAAAGTGCTGAAGGGCCTTATTCAAACCTTCGTCAGATTCTTCCTCTTCCATTGTTTGACTTTTGGTTAATCCCAAACACTGCTCCTGCCTAAATCTCGAGGAAAGAACCGTATTTAATTTTGTAGGATTGGACTCCCTCGCCTGGGAAGTTGAAGAAACCAAAGTCATGAATGAGGGGATTCCGATAGGAAACAAAAACAAATCCCTTTCCTTTAAGAAGTCATCACAGTAGGAACAGGGCAACTCAAAATTCGGCACTACCCCCTTTAATTGAGGGGTTTTTTTGTCTGCAAATAAGTAGTAGCCCTTGGTCTCAAAGAAAAGTAACTTGCCTCGGGGAGCATTGATCTCCACTCCGTCCTGAAAGGTTCCTTTACCAAAGGAACCGCGGCCCACCACTAACGCTCTACCCAAAGCCTGTAGTCCACCAGCCACAATTTCAGCAGCCGAAGCGGAAAAGTCATTAATTAAAATTAATAGATCACCGGAATAAAGTTGAGGATGAATGCTGTAATAAGGTGACAATTGAGTGCCATCAAGACTTAGCGTAAACAACATAAGCTTTTTAGGCGCCAAAAAATGATCCATCACACACAATGCCTCCGTGAAACTACCCCCAGGATTGTCCCGTAGATCCAAAACTAGACGGGAAATACCTCTGTTTTTGAGCCCCTGCAAGGCCCTTTCCACATCAAGGCAGGTTTTTTCCTGAAATTTCTCCACCCGCAAAACACCAATGGATGAATACTTTGTTTGCACTGAAACACTACGAGGCTCTGATTGGGGAAAAAGTGTTACCGAAAAAGGCCGCCCATCCCTTTCTAAAGCGAGTTTGATGGGCTGGTTTAAAAAAAACAATTCTTGGACCTCTTTAGGATTCATATCCAAAATAGGCATATGATTAATGGTTAACACCCGATCCCCAATACGTGGCTTGAGATCAGCAATCACACGTGGGTTCGTTAAATGGCTAACGACCCAATTTAAGTTTCTGTTCCGTCGAATAGACAAAGCAAAACGATTCACCCGCTTGTTCCGTGCAATAAGCACTTCTCGGAAATAACGTGAAGGCACTAAATATGTGTGAGGGTCCGAGAAAACAGAAAGAAAACTGTTCATAGCCAAACCTAAGGCATAGGACCGCACATCCTGAAGACATTGTTTGAATCGATCTTGAAAGTATTTACGGTCGGGAATAGCCTTTTGAGAAAAAACTAGAGCCTCCCATTTCTCAATTCCCAACCAAGGACGATTTTTTACAGAATCATAATGGCAAATGCGCTCAAAATGGTAAAAAAACGCCTGACAGGCCAATCGTAACCGCCGCCTACTATCAGTTATTTGGTTGTTTTTGCCTCGAGAGAATTCCCAACACTCCCCTAAGGGGATTATTTTACGCGCAAAGTCCAAATCCAAATCTAATTCCGACCAGTAGGCTTGGATGAGAGAATCCCCACTCTTTGGTCCCATCATTCTATCCTCCAGATGTTTCCCTATTTCCACTGGACTGTAAGGAAAAAATGTTAAGAGGATTGATAGAAGGATGATTGCAACAACCCTAAAGCTAACAGAGTTCTCTCTTTTCGTCCCTATCATCTTCTTCCTCGCATAATACCTATGAGCTGCGATCTGGGGCCCACGGTTTTAGCAAATCCCAGTGCCTGCTGAAAAGCCCATAATTTTTAGAGCACTGTTTAAAATTGATTCACATGAACC
Organism: Pseudobdellovibrionaceae bacterium; assembly: GCA_025055135.1. Taxonomy (GTDB): domain Bacteria; phylum Bdellovibrionota; class Bdellovibrionia; order Bdellovibrionales; family Bdellovibrionaceae; genus JANWYU01. The sequence continues at coordinate 1,769 of JANWYU010000063.1, forward strand.
AAAAAAGGTTTGATTTTAAAGTTTAATTATGATTAAACTTCGAAAAAAGGAGGCATTATGGAAGGTGAGAATGTTGGGTCGTCACAAGTACGTTTAGGATCCACCTCTTCCGACGGATATGTAATTCTTAGTCGAGGACAAAACGCAAATGGGGATGGTTCGAATTGGTTGGCTCCGGAGATCGCCTTTTACGGTCACAATGTTATTAAATTAAAGGCCGGTGAACTTATTTTTCGTGCTGGTGATCGTGTACAGGGTATTTACTTTTTAAAAAGTGGTTTGGTTAAGGTACTACGAAAGCTCCTGACACCAAAAGGACGCATGGCTCAAGATCGGTTTCTCTGTGAAATTTTAGGGTCCCGTACTTATTTTGGTTGTGTGGATTTCTTTACAGGTTCTTACTATCAGTATGAAGCAGTTACCTTACAACCAAGTGAAGTTGTTTTTATCGAAAAAAATACCTTTCAAACCATATGCGAAAAAAATCCATCAATTTTACGAGAGTTACTACGCCAAGCCTTTCATCACATTAAGGATTTGGAAACACGCTTAGACCAACAATATTTGGCATCAGTGGGAGAACGTATTGCCCACGTTCTGCTTGATCTAGGGGAACGTTTCGGAGAGTCAACCCCTCAGGGTATCGTTATTAATTTAAAGCTAACCAGAAGTGAGTTCGCTCAATTGGCAGGAACAATTAATGAATCCCTTTCTCGACATCTGGGAGAATTACAAAAAGAGGGAATCATTGAGGTACAAGGGAAAAAGATTACCATTCGAGATACAAAGCGGCTAGAAGGGAAGCTCAGCTATCCCACAAAATCATAAAGTCTTTACATATAGAAATTGGTAGAAAATGGTTAAGGCGTAACCAGCCGAGATGAACCTCTTGCCAGTTTACTAAAAAAAGTAAACACTCAAAGTTAATGAGTCAGTCAAAGGATATTTTAACAGAAGAGGCATTGAAGTTTCATCAGTTTCCCAAACCAGGAAAAATTGAAGTGGTATCATCCAAACCCACTCATACGGAGCGGGGATTAAGTTTGGCCTACTCTCCTGGAGTGGCTGCTCCTTGCAAAGAAATTTTTAAGAATCCGGAAACAGTTTTTGATTATACCACCAAAGGTAACCTTGTGGCGGTCATTTCTAATGGAACTGCAGTTTTGGGGCTTGGTAACATAGGACCCCTAGCAAGTAAACCCGTAATGGAAGGAAAAGGCATCTTATTTAAACAGTTTGCGGGAATAGATGTTTTTGATATTGAGTTAAACACCACCACTGTAGAAGAAACAGTACAAGCCATTGCCGCATTAGAGCCAACCTTTGGTGGAATTAATTTAGAGGACATTAAAGCCCCCGAATGCTTTTTAATCGAAGAAGAACTAAAAAAAAGATTAACCATCCCTGTTTTTCACGATGACCAACATGGAACGGCCATCGTATCTGGGGCGGCCCTGATCAATGCCTGCCTCATTACGGAAAGACGTTTAGAAAACGCGAAAATTGTGGTCAATGGAGCGGGAGCAAGTGCCATTGCCTGCACCAAGTTTTTCATTTCCCTAGGGGCGCGAAAGGAAAACATTTTTATGTGTGACTCCCATGGAGTCATTTATGTCGGGCGCAAAGAGGGTATGAATCCTTTCAAAGAGGAATTTGCCCAAAAAACCTCAAAAAGAACCTTGGAGGAAGTGCTGGAGGGAGCTGATGTGTTTATTGGACTATCAGCAGCTGGAGTCCTCACACCGCAAATGTTAAAAAAAATGGCGGATCGCCCCATTATTTTTGCCATGGCCAATCCTGATCCTGAAATCCACCCTGACTTGGCCAAACAAGTCCGCCCGGACTGTATTATTGCCACGGGACGTTCTGATTTCCCCAACCAGGTCAACAACGTTTTAGGATTTCCCTTTATTTTTAGAGGGGCCCTTGATGTAAGGGCTACCCAAATTAACGAGGACATGAAAAAAGCGGCCTGTTTTGCTTTGGCTGCCTTGGCTCAAGAAGAAGTGCCAGAAAAAGTGACCAATCTTTATGGTCGGCATTTTAAATTTGGCCCTGATTATCTGATTCCCAAGCCATTTGATCCGAGGGTTCTTTTACGAGTAGCCCCTGCTGTAGCAAAAGCGGCGATGGAATCGGGGGTTGCACGCCGTAAAATCGAAGATTTTCAAGCCTACCGAGATCAACTGGAAAGCCTTCATGGTCGTTCGGTATCCTTCATACGGAATAACATTCATCGCATTCACGTGAATCAACAGCTACTAAAAAGACCCATGCGTATTGTTTTTCCGGAAGGTAGCAGTCAAAAAATTTTAAAGGCATTAATTCCATTGATGGATGAAAATATCTGTCAACCCATCCTTCTTGGTTCTCCTACCCTCATCCATAAAACCATTGAAGAGCTGGGGCTAGAACAACTCAAATCCCTAACGATTATTGATCCTACAAATCATCCCAATTTTCTCTCTTACGCCCAATCCCTCTATGAGGCTCGCGCCCGCAAGGGAGTGCAAAAGGCGGAAGCTATTCGCTTAATGCAGGACCCTAATTATTTTGCCGCCATGATGGTAAAGAGAAGGGATGCAGATGGTCTGGTAACAGGTGCTACCCAAAACTTCGCTGATGCAGTAAGACCCATCCTCCAAATTATTGGGGTTGCCAAAAATCACGTAGCCGCCGGAATCAATTTAGCCTTGATTGATGATCGGTTTTTCATTTTGGCAGATACAACAATAAATATCGATCCTGACGCACAAACTTTAGCTCAAATTGCGGCTCAATGCAGTGATATTCTGGAGTACTTTGGCGAATCACCACGAGTAGCAATGCTCAGTTATAGTA
>JANWYU010000164.1 GCA_025055135.1 Pseudobdellovibrionaceae bacterium
AAAGCCAAAATCCTGTCCCCAAGCTATAGAAAAGGAACTGCAACCCAACAAAAAACCAAAGAGTAACAAAACATATCTTGTATCCTTCATGACAAACTCACCTTTCGAGAGAAAATCAACACCTCATCACACGCACAATGACCCATGTTAAATTTCGCTCCATTTTTTTATATCATGGGTGAAATCGTTGGTTTAAAATCTCATGCATCGCTCGCAATGCATCAACCCAAGTGTAAATACCAACCAATTTGTGATTGTCCACCACCAATACAGAACCAATCCGTTTTTCTGACATCATAAGCACCACCTCATCTAAGGGAGCCTCTGGTGACACTGTGATGGGATCAAAAGTACAAGCGTCCTCTACCGTTACTTTGTTGGGATCCACATCCTTAAATGAAGATACCATTTTAATATCGCGATCACTCAAAACCCCAATCAGCCTTCCCCCATCCAACACGGGAAGGTGACGAATTCGATGCTCTAACATCATCTTTTCTGCCTGGGCCAATGTTAAGTGGGCATTTACTGTATGGGGATTGGGAGTCATAAATTTCATAATTTTGGGCATTGCCTTCATAAAGCCTCCTTTTTTGATGGCTACAATTTCGTAGACTACTCGATTACAAGTATTTTTTAGCAAACTGGCAACTTATTTTTTCACATCTTCCATACGAAAGAGACTACGAAGCATTAACCCCTCGCTCCGAATCTGATCCCCCGAGCCCCTCAAAATCATACATAAAATGCCCACAATGTGGGCCCCTTCTTTTCGCAACTCCCGAACACTTTCCAAAACCTGTCCACCGGTGGTAATCACATCCTCCACAACTAAAACATACTTGCCCCTCAATGAAGACAGGCCTTCAACGGCACGACACGTCCCATAATTCTTTGGCTTTTTGCGCACAAACACCACAGGTATTTCTGACTGCAAACTGAGTGCCGTTGCAAGAGGAATACCCCCTAGTTCAAGGCCAGCCAAAACATCCGTCTGTGGGGGAATTAAAGGTAACATATGCCGAGCCACCTCAGACAACAAACGCGGATCAGACTCAATTCGATATTTATCAAAATACTCTTGAGACCACTGACCCGATCTTAACAAGAAAGTACCTTTCAAATACCCAACTTCTGCCATTTTTTTAGCAAGAGAGGATAACTGGCTTATGCACGCGCTCCTTTCAAAAACACCGCTACTTTCTGAAAACCACCAATTTCAATTCAAGAAAGGCAATTTCTTTTTTTTAATTTCCATTCATTTAAGAAAGGCACTTTCGTTACCTATCCCCTATCGTTCACCACCACTACTCACACCAAAAATTCCTCATTCCGGAGTAATCTTTCCCGTGCCTCAGTCCACGTTTGAATTTGCACCCGTAAAACCTGACTCTGCTGTCGGTCATGTTCCACAACTTCGGGATTGGCATTTTTTAGAAAGGCTTCTTGACTCAAACGACGCTCTAATTCTTTTAACGTTTTTTCTGCCTTTTCTATAGCCTTGGTAAGGCGTTTTATTTCCTCTTCAATATTAACTAGCCCCTCTAGGGGAACGGCCACCGTTACCGAACTGTTACCCAACACAATTCGGCTAACCGCCGCCTTTTTGGCCCTCACTTCAGGACTAATCTCCAAAGAGGATATGCGACCGAGTAACATAAGCATTTTACGATAATTACCTAATATTTTCTGTGTTTTCTCATCGAAAACCCGCAATTTGACTCCAATTTCTTGCGCTGGACTAATGCGATTTTCCCCACGAATCTGACGAATACTATGTAAAACTGCTTTTAAAAGTTCCACCTCAAATGCCGATTCTGAAGAAAAGAAGTTTTTCAACTCTTTGTCCAACCGAGTGGTTGGATAATTTTGTAAAATACAAAGTTGACCCTCACGATACGGCAATTTTTGAAAAATTTCTTCGGTAACAAATGGAATAAAGGGGTGCAACAAAGCAATAATGCGGTCTAGCACAAATAGCATTACCTTTTGAGAGTTTTCCTTCTCATCAGGAGCAATTTCTAGCCAATTAACCTTGGAAAACTCAATGTACCAATCACAAAAATCATTCCAAACAAAATGATATAAGAGATGAGCAGCATCAGAAAAACGGCATTGCTCTAACCCTTGCTCCACATCCCGCTCCACCTCCCATAATCTTTGTAAAATCCAACGATCAAAAGCAGCCAACGATGGGCCATGGATCCCTTCAAAGCTAGCTACAGAAACCCGAGTCAAAACAAACCGAGCAGCATTCCATAACTTGTTTATAAAATTACGATACCCCTGCACCCGCTCTTCACTAAATTGAAAATCTTTACCTGAATGAATGTGGGCTAGAAAATTAAATCGCAAAGCATCAGCACCATACTTTTCGATCACATCTATCGGATCAATGGAGTTATCCAATGACTTTGACATTTTTGTGCCCTGGTCATCACGAACCAGACCATGCAAATAGACTTTGCGAAAAGGAACATCTTTAACAAATTCCAGCCCCATCATAATCATTCGCGCCACCCAGAAAAAAAGAATATCATGACCCGTTACCAAAACTGAAGTGGGATAGAATGTCTTCAGCGCCTCGGTTTGGGCGGGCCAACCTAAAGTGGTAAAGGGCCAAAGAGCCGAGCTAAACCAAGTATCAAGAACATCCTCATCCTGTTTCCAACTATTGTTACCACATTTCTCACATTGCCCAGGCTGACGTTCGTCAACATAAACGTGTGAGCAAACCTGGCAATACCAGGCCGGTATTCGGTGACCCCACCACAGTTGCCGAGAAATACACCAGTCCTCAATATTGTTCAGCCAGTGTAAATAAGTTTTAATCCAAGCCTCGGGCTCCAAAGTTATAGTACCAGACTCCACAACAGCCCTTGCTGGCTGGGCTAACCCGGACATTTTAACAAACCACTGTTCCGATAACAAAGGTTCAATCACTGCTCCCGTTCTTGAACAATGGCCCACTTGATGGATATGAGGTTCTTCCTTCACCAGAAGGTCTGATTCCTTAAGATCGTGCACTATACGCCGTCGAGCCTCTGTTACCGAAAGCCCACGATAAATACCAGCATTTTCGTTTAAGTAACACATTTTATCAAGAATGTTGATAAAGTCTAAATTGTATTTTCTCCCTAGCTTGTAATCATTAAAATCGTGAGCAGGAGTAACCTTTACTACTCCTGTCCCAAACTGTGGATCTATACTTTCATCCGCGATGACCGAAATCTCGCGCCCAATCAAAGGAAGACGCACCTTTTTACCAATAAATCTTTGATACCGATCATCCTTGGGATGAACACAAACTGCTGTATCTCCCAAAAGAGTTTCAGGGCGAGTGGTGGCCACTATTAAATGTTCATTCGAATCAGTTAGGGGGTATTTTATTAAATAGAGCCGCCCTTTTACTTCTTTAAACTCCACCTCCAAATCAGAAATGGCTGATTGTAATGGCCCACTCCAATTAACGAGTCGAAGACCTCGATAAATGAGTCCCTTCCGATATAAAGAAACAAAAACCTTCGTTACCGCACGGGAAACGCCTTCATCCAAAGTAAAAGTGGCCCGACTCCAATCCAAGGCTCCACCAAGACGCTTCAGTTGTGAATAAATGCGATCCTCAGTTTCGCGTTTCCATTCCCACACCTTCTCAAGAAACTTTTCTCTTCCAAGTTGTTCTCGATTCAAACCCATTTTTTGTAGATGTTTTTCCACAACAACCTGAGTGGCTATGCCCGCATGATCCGTTCCTGGTAACCATAGAACATTAAATCCATTCATTTTTTTCCAACGAATAAGACAATCCTGAATACTCATGTTCAGCGCGTGACCCAGATGTAAAAATCCCGTTACATTAGGCGGCGGTAGGATTATGGAAAACGGGGGTTTTGTAGAAACATCTAAAGCCTTAAACGCCTGGTGTTCTTCCCATAACCGATAAATCGACGCCTCAACTTCTTGAGGCTGGTAACGGTCTGACATGTTTAATAAACTCATAAATCTCAATCATCACTCTCGTTGGAAGATTCGTCAAGTGGTTCTTGAGGCAAAGATTCTCTTAACTGTCTTTGCTCCAGGTATTGCTCTGTATCATCCAGCCGATGTTGCGGTGATTTGCGACGGTTGGGCCGAGGGATATTTTTCTTTTGCGACGAAGATCGATTGGGATCAATCGACCGAATAGGAATCGTGGGGATGGCATTACTCTCACCATTATTATATTCAGAACCTTCTTCCAAAAATTCTGACTTTCGCCCATAGGCACCTTGTTTAGCCGATCTTTCTTTAAAGGTAACAACGATCCCCAAAAGAGTTTCATATGCAGCATTTTTTCCCTGCAAAGAATGTTGTACTAAAATACCCCAGCTACTCCCAGTATAGCCTAAATAGAACTGGTAACGTTGTGGATTCCAAGCCATGGCACTTTGAGAGCACCCATTGGCTAAGCACTGCCACTGTACGATCGAACTTTGAGATCCCCCTTGCTCTCGCGCAGTAACCATACCCTCAAAACCCACATACCAGCCCCTCCAACCCAGGTCCGTTTGAAAGCGAAAAAGATCAGCCAGTACATTACGCACTTGATACTCTCCTGCTACTCTCCAAGATACGCTTCCCTGCCATCGAAGCTCCGATCCAAAACGCATCATACGTTCACCATCCCCAACGGCAACAATATCCTTTGTTAAATCATTTGAAAATATGGGTAACACATATCCCGCAAATGGAATGAATCTCCATTTTCTAAAGGACTGCACATAATCCAATCCAAAACTAAGAAAATCTAATTGGCCGTTTTGACGCCGTTCAAAGCCATTCTCACTAACAGCATAACCATAACGCCCACCCAATCGTAAACCCCAATCACCTAAAGCGTACCGGAGATTGGGTGAGACATGAAATACATAATATTGGTGTTGCGCAGGCAAGCGATCATATCCACTTCCCTGCTCATCAAAATTACCATGTGTCAAACTCAATGTTTGCCAAGAAACAACTTCCAATTTGTGGTCAAACGACCAGTTCCTCTCGTAAAATCCATTGCCTTCTCCTGAAAAAACTAAGCCGATTAAAAAAAATCCCCCAAAAACAAAAAGATTTACTCTGTACATATTCATTTCATATTATCTAAAAACGATGCTCTCAAAGCAAAACAAAACTCATTTAACCATTATTTTTATTACCATTTTCCTCTACCTTCTGGGTTTTGGAGTCTTGATTCCTGTCATGCCAATTATTGCTCAAGAGTTTGGAGCAAGCCCGCTTTTGGTCGGGTTACTTATGTCCACGTACAGTTTAATGCAATTTCTGTTCGCTCCCTTTTGGGGCAGAATTAGTGATCATCATGGCAGACGCCCAACCCTACTTTTATGTTTAATCGGCGAAGGCATCAGTTACATCCTGTTTGCAGTGAGCCAAAATCTTTTTGGACTCTTTCTAGCCCGCATTTTATCCGGATTTTTCGGTGGCAGCCTATCAACTGCCTCTGCCAGCATATCGGACGTTACTGGCGAAAAGGACCGTAGCAAAGGAATGGCTCTCATTGGTACCGCTTTTAGTCTAGGATTTTTATTTGGACCAGCCCTAGGGGGACTTTTCTCTTTGGCCGCTGATCATTTTTTCCCTGATTTAGGACCCACATTTGGACTGCGTTTTGCGGCAATCATCGTAGCCATCATGTGCTTTCTAACCTTCGCTTTTGCCTATTTTCGCCTAAAAGAAACCATTCACCTTAAGAAAGAGTCGAAATCATCAATGAGCATAGGGACTTTGACTGAATTAAGCCGCTGGCAACTGTTTGGTCGATTTTTAAAAAAACCAATCACTGGGGTATTAATTCAAAATTTTTTCTTAAATTCGTTTGCTATGTCCATGATGGAAGCTAGCCTGGTTCTATTTGTCCGAGATCGTTTTGATTGGGGCGTCAAAGAGGTTTCCTTCGGATTCAGTTACCTAGGACTTATCGGAGCAATCAATCAAGGAATTATTGCAAGAAAGCTGTTACCGATTTTTGGTGAAAAAATTTTGTTACCGGCAGGAATGCTTATTCAAATTACTGGCTACCTTATGGTGGCATTTGCCACATCTGTTGGATGGCTTGCGTTTGCCCTGACTATTCTTAGTATTGGTAACAGTCTAGTTTCTCCATCACTGCTGGGAGCGATCAGTTTAACAACTGCCGAATCAGAACAAGGAGAGTCTTTGGGAACAGCTCAATCTATGTCCTCCCTAGGAAGGATCATGGGGCCTGCCCTGGGCGGATTGATCTACCAAATGATTGCCTCCCCTGCCCCGTTTGTCACTTCTGCCGCCATTGTTGCTTTAAGCTGGATAGTACTTCATCGCATTCGAAATGACATACCAAATTCAGCGAAAGTAGGAAACACCGATGCTTCAGAGGAAAACGACTTCGATCGTATTGGCAGTTTTCAGTTCAATAACTTGATATATAATCGAGTGCCTTTCATATTGCTTTCAGACCAAACCCATTTTGAGGAGGTTTTTCAAGAATTAGAGCTTTCCCATATTCGGAATATACTTGTTGTTGTTGACTTTCAAGCCCCAGAAAATCAATGGGTAGCAAAAGTAAAAGAGAAAGCGTTCCCAGAAACATACCCCCTTGTTATTTTAAGATCAGACGGACCTATTAGCGTTAAGTCGGTCCAACGTTTAAAAAAATTGTATCGTGGTAACATTTGTGTTGTAAATCAAAGTTGGTATGCTTTAAAAAAGGATTTACTGTCTCAGGAGTTTTAACACGCACTTGGCATACCAAACAAAACAATCGTCACATTCACTAAATTATTTACGCCATCAATGTTACCATTATTGCCTTTATTTCTGTTCTTCTGAGTAAGCTAACCCGAATCCCCACTCTGTCTTAATTTTTTAGACAACGAGAGTAAAGGAAGTCCCTCAATGGCTGTCCAGTCTGCACATCTAATCTCATCAAAGAGTTGGATACCAAAGGATTCAATTTTGTAACTTCCGGCACTCCACAAAGGTTGGTCCAATTGAACATACGTCTCAATCTCTTTATCAGTTAATGAACGCATCTTCATGTGAGCAACTTCTGCCCAAACCTCCTTTATTCCTCCCTGCAACTTGAGTAAAGCAACTGCTGAAATAAGAAGATGTTCCCGACCCTGAAGCATTTTCAACATCTCAACGGCTTTAGTAACCGTAAGTGGTTTGCCCAATATTTTTCCATCGATGGTTAGCAATTGATCGGCACCAATCACATAAGTTACCCCTTCTTTTCCCGACAGATTTAAACTAGTCTGATTATTAATTAACTCTTGTACACTTTCCGCTTTTCGTTCAGCTAAGGCCTGAGCCAACTGTAGTGGAGTAAAATTTTGGGCTAGTAGTTTCTGCTTCTCAAGCTCTTCATCCAAATTGGGAGGAATAACGGTAAAAGAGTAGCCCAACCTTGCTAATAATTTCTGACGGTAACTACTCGAACTTCCCAAAATAAGGTACTTCATTCATCCTCGGCTCAATTC
>JANWYU010000028.1 GCA_025055135.1 Pseudobdellovibrionaceae bacterium
TGGCATTCCTCTTGAGGTACGGGACAAAATCATGGTTCCGCTTTATACCACAAAGGGTCCTGGTTCTGGAACCGGGCTAGGATTGGCTTTGTCGTTGCGGTTTATTGAAAATCATGGCGGGCGCCTCTATTTTGACCATGATCGCCCACATACCACAATAGTGATTGAAATTCCCATGGGCCAATCCAGTTAAGAGACAGACCGTTCTTTCTTAAGAAGATCAATAAGAATGGGGATTTTAATAGGGCGGGAGATGGTCATCGTTCCAACCACTCTCCCATGGGAATTGGTTAGGGCGCGGGAAATTAACTCAACTTCCACGTAACTGCCATTTTTTCGGCGCATTTTTGTGGTAACGATGGAATGGTAGCCTTCGCTAAAAATTTGCATAATTCCTTTCTCGGCTTCCGCTAAATTATCGGGAGAATATAAATCTTTAATGTGTTTTCCAATTAGTTCTGGGTACGGGTAACCTAAAACTTTATGGAGGATTTCATTGCCCATTTGAATGATACCTTCGTGATTCACTGAGTGCATCATAAACGGTGCTTTTTCAAAAAAATCTTCGTAATAATAAAGATCTGTTTCTAAATTAAATTGAGGCTCTTTTGCGTAGATTATTGTGGATGATTCCCCCACAAAATAGGGCATAATATCTCTAAAGGTAACAAATCCAGTAATTTTTTGATCATCATTTATAATAATGACTAGATGACCAATACTTACTAAAAGCTTTTGTAATAAATTGTTGAGGTTTTCGTTTTCTTGTGCAAATTGAATGGGATTAAAAAAAGATTGATAAAGAATGAGATGTTTTTTCTCTGGTGTTTTTTTGCTTTTCAAAAAGATTTGCATAAAAATTGCTTCAGTAACAATTCCATGACATCGCTCTTCATCTCCTACAACAAAAAAACCGTTCCTCATAATTTCCTTTGCTTTAAATAAATCATCCAATAGGGTATTGTGTTTTACCAATATGATGTCGCGATTCATGACATTTTTTGCTTGAATCATACTACTATTTTTTATTTCAGGAAAAGCGAGATCAATCCCAATGTCTCAAAAAGAGAAAAACGGGCCTTTGGTATAAAGCCATCAAAAAAAGGCCCGATAAAGGTCCTATGCAAATCCAAAAGGGATGGTCTGTAGTTTTTGGGGCTGTTGCCGTGCTGCTGTTATCGTCTTGCATGTTTCAACCCGAACGATCGGCTATTAATGCCTCGTCATTGGAGGGAATTGAAGAGCCCTATTATGTCGTTCCAATTCAATATTCTGGACCAACGACCACTATTAGAGTAGCAGCACGCTTTCAAAGATACAGTGATTTGACTGGAAACTTAGAAACAAGGCCAATTCCATTTGTTGAGTTTTACGTTACCAATCAAAATGGTCAGGTGATTCAGAGAGGCGAAAGTGGCTCTGATGGGAACATTAGAGCAATTATTCCACGCTCTTCAGTAGAACAAGTAATACGGGTGCATATTCGATCGCGAGGCTATAACGAGGGTCTACGAGCTAGCATTTTGAGTGACCCCTATCATAAAAGAATTTACGAATTCAAATCTGAGGTCATTGTTCCTGCCAACACGATGATTTATCCGGAGGAAAGTGATCCACCCTTAAATTTGGTGGCTAGCGCCAACATAACTAGTGATCCTCAGTTGGTGGTAGGTGCCTTTAATATTTTATATAATATTTTTTTGACTACCGTCTTTCTCAAAGAAAATATTCCGCAAATAAATATCCCGAAAGTTAATGTTTACTGGAAGGTAGGAGAAACTCCCGCCACCTATCTTGGAGGACGTGGTCCCATCAGTTTTTATGTCCCGCAAACCACAGGCTCTGTGATCGAGGGAATGTATATTTTAGGAGGTATTGGTTCTCACATTTGTGGGGTGGATACTGATCATTTTGACAACTCAGTTATTATCCATGAGTATGCTCATTTTCTAGAGTCGAAGTTTTCTCAAATAGAATCCCCTGGAGGACATCACGATGGTAACTTAATTATTGACCCTCGGCTTGCTTGGAGTGAGGGATGGGCCAATTACTTACAAGGTGCCGTCCTTAATCGCAATTTTTATCGCGACACCTTTGGGATTGGTTGTCCCGGAGCTCATTTAACTAATTTACAAATGCCTCTTGTTCGTATTCCATCTTCCACTGACGTTCCAATCAGAGAAGGAGAGGGTAATTTTCGTGAGATGTCAGTTGCCCGTTACTTGTTTAGTTTAACTAGTAACCATGCAAAAACTGATCAGATTATGTATTCAGGTCATGGTTACCCATTTTCTTTGGTTTGGAATTATTTTTTGAGTTTGGGTGGGGTCATCGGTGGATCAATACATCATTTTAATCAGAATTTACGCTTATCTCATTCGGTTTCTAGCGATTTTTTCTCGGCAACAGGCCAGTCCTTTTTAATGGAAAAACAAAATGCTACTTGGCGTGATTGGTCTTGGCCTTTGGTGGAAAGCAGTTCCCCTTGTTCCCCCAATCCGCAAGCCGGCGTTGATAACCAAGGGTACTTTTCTTTTGCTCAAGGTATTCCAACTCCCGATTATTCTGGGGCTAGAGGCCGGTTTATTAGTTGTGGTGATACATCGTCCCCCATCAGTTGGTCGGATATGTTAAACAGTAATGACTTTTGGCAGATTTCCTTTGCTGCCCCAATGGGGCAAGAGATTGTCCTGGAATATGAAAGCGCAGTTTCTGGCCAATTACCATATGATCTTGATTTGTATCTATATAAAGGAAATTTTGTTTTTTTAAGAAGCACAGATATTGTCAGGGCCTCGGATCGTTACTATCCTGAAGTGGGTTCATCAATGGGACAAGAGAGGGTGAGTTTGCTAGGAGTGAATCCGGGGACCTATTTTCTCAATATTAAAGTAGATAATTCAGGTTGTTCTCGGGCTACAACCCGATACCGTTTACGACTTGGATCATCATTTTTATGCCCGGTAGCGTCCCCATAGACCCGAGAAGTGGGCTGCCAGGTAACGTTTTAGAGCGAGGTAACTATGGCTTTGGCACACATCAAAAGTATTTTGGCTCTGTTAAAAGACTTTCGTAAACTTAACCCGAGGTATGCTGTTATTTTACTATGTTTTGCTCTTGTTACTAGTGCCATTTCGGCTAATATGTTACCACGTTTTTTCAAATCACATCTTCATTCAGAGCAAGAACGTGGCATTTCTTCCCAAAGTGTTTTAGAGCACAACAAAATGCATCAATATTTGGTAAAGCCGGGTCAAAAATTAGTTGTAACCTTGCGGGCGATTCCTCACAATGGTAACACTTGGGAAGTTCATCCTGTAGTGGAAGCCGCTGGCAGACATACTCCTAATTTTGGGGAGCATCCGGTTATGATCTACTTAAGTGTAGGATCAGCTGTGACTGTGGTCGATGGTTCTACAGAGCAAGTTCTGGGATCCGAAAATGATGTTTTAAGACCGATAATTGTTACTGTGAACAAGGAAATGAGCCGAGAGTACCAAATCGTTCACCTTCGTGCCTTCCACAGTAACCATTGGTACGGTTTTGTGTTAAATTTTGCTGACCTACTTCCCGAAGTTGGGAGAAATGAAGGATCGGGTGTGTTTAAAGCCCAGTCGCAAGATGTTGGAACAACAAAAAATACTGGGTCAAAAACCAATCGGTTTGATCGTGATCAGTATCGTATTTTTTATTGATTTAATTGGATTAATCAGTAATTAGTGAGTGAAAAAGTATTGATTTACATTAAAAAAAGTGAAAACAAAAAATTTTGCCGTTACATTTCAGATTTTACGATTTAGTATTATGATTTTATTGTGTTCCTAGACCTTTTCTCAACTTTAATCCCATAAAATTTTTAGATATCTAACGAATGAGATTTTGTGGACATTTTAAGTTTTTCTATTTTTGCTCGAGCCGGCATTTTACCTCAACCCACTCATTTGGTGGAGGAAACTCCCGATCCATCTCGTATTGAAGATGCTCGAGGGAAACCGGAACTGCTTGTGGGGTTATACTGGAAATGGCTTTTTGATTTAGTTCAAGGGCGAGCCTCTTTGAACTGGCAAAATCTTCTTTTAGAACATGATCCTCAGTATTTACTTTTTGAAAAACACAAAAGCGCACTAATGCGATGGCAGCAAAATCATCGTCTCCAATCTGTTCCGGCTAAATACGAGAAGGATATTTTGGAGATTCTCTCCCAGTCGATATCGCAAGCGCAATTTGATTTTGAAAAATTGTATCCCTTGTTGAACTGTTTTGACGAAATTGAAAAGAAAATAGGGCTTCCTTTTCTATTTAATGTGGAAATCAAATGTGAAAATTCAGCGTTATTAAACGCCGTTCATGCTTTAGCGAATTTCTTATTCTATCTGAGGGTACAGATCGCTCAAACGTTCAATCAAGAAATTAGAGGAAATTCTTTTGAAGTGTTAAAAATCGATCCTGTTTTAGACTATTTACCAATGTTTCATAGTTTACCAGCCGAGGCTCGTGTGTTTAGTTCTTTTAAGCGATTTGAAAGTCAGTTACCCACCTTGGTAAGTCATAAGTTACGGGATGAGTTTTTAAAAGAGCTTCCTATGTCGGTAACTTTAATTTTTTCAGTAGAAAGGGCTTGGAAGAAAAATACTATTATATGGGAAAGTGACGTTTTACAGGAATTTCAACTGTCTTGGCTTTACGGAGCTTATTCGGGTATTTTATTTCGATTAAGAGAGGAACTGGTTGGAATAAAAAATGGTTACCAAAATACCTTTTATAAGCATAGCTTATTGCCCCGTCAATCGTCTTCCCGTAACCAATGGTTATTTGCGTTCACTGTTCCTGATGCTCAGTTCAAAGTGGCCTGACGGCGAAATAAGTCGATAAGCCGTTCATTCATTAAAGTTAAATTGGCAGGTAGCATAGTCTGGATGGCAAAAGCCTGTGAGGGCCCACGATTCGTAGGTTTGGGCAATATAAACCCATGAAACCCAGCCCTGGGATGAGACCGGTTGGTTATAGCGCCAATATAAATAATCGAAAGTACCACATTTATGAGTGGCTTCATGGATTACTATGGCTAATTGGTGTTGCCATGGGAGGGTGAAGAAATGTTTTAGAAAGTAGTGATCTCTGCCCCATGGTAAGGTTAGTGCTAAGTGGTTGGGGGAAACAAATTGTTTTAAAAACATTATGCTCGAAGGTATTTGATCACTTTGTGACTCATCTTCACACCAATAACGAAACCCTTTTTTTAATTTTCTTTGGACACACTGGAGTAGTTCAATTGCCAATTCTTCGTTGGTTTTTATGATTACTTCCTCTCTGAAAGTGCTGTCTGGAGTACGTTTGGGCACGTATGATTGCAGTGTATCAATCCATCGCTCAATCAGCTGTATTGCGCTAATTTCTCTTTGGCGAAATTGCTCTACCTCACATAAAACTTGAGCGTGGGATATTGGGCCCCAGCTCAGAAACATGAAGGCAAGAATCAATAGCATTATTCCCCCCCCTCTTCATCGGTTCTCTACCTTTTGGGGAGGACCTTAGTCACTTTTCATTATTTTGGCAACAACTGGCTTAGGCCGTTATTTCCTATTAGCCATAAGATATTTTTGTAGTAACCCAAAGCTTTCTTGAATTTGTCGGAATTGTTCCGTATTACCTCCATGATCAGGGTGGTATTTCAGAAATAACTGACGACGGACCCTCTTTAATTGCGTGAGGGTAAAAGGGTTTTTTAAAGATGCTCCCAATTGATTTAAAAAGGCTAGGGCCTCCGTTTCTTTTGGGCTAAGAAGGAATGGTGGTTGCTGGATTTGTGCCTTGTGAGGATAGGGATTGGGGCCTGCTTTTGGTTGTTGCTTTTTGATCAGATTGAGATTGCTTAAGCGATCCAATAGGTCAAGGCTTTGATAAGAATGGGATTGTTTTATGGGAATGCTATGAGGATTATTCACCTCATTTTGAGCATTCTGGTTCATTTCTTTCCACAATTCTTTTCGTATTTTGTTTTCTAGAACCTCTAAAAAGGTAACGGCGTGACCCATACGGATTGTTTCGGTGGTTCAAAAAATAATTCCAATCCTCTTCACTTTTGTCTGGACAAGTGATGGAGTCTTATTAATAAAATGAAAACTGTAGCTAAATAAAAAAAGGAGTTGTTATGGCGGCAAAGAAGAAAAAGACGAAGAAAAAGGCAGTTGCAAAAAAAACAACCACTAAAAAAAAGACAACCCGAAAACCCAATCCTGCTTTTATGAAGGCATTAAAGCCGTCAGAGGCTTTAGCGGCGATCATAGGTAAGGGTCCATTCCCTAGAACTGAAGTCACAAAACGTATTTGGGATTACATTAAAAAGAATAAGCTACAGGATCAGGTAAATAAGAGAATCATCAATGCCGATCAAAAGTTAAGAGAATTATTTGGTCAAGCTAAAGTAAACATGTTTGAAATGACCAAAA
>JANWYU010000069.1 GCA_025055135.1 Pseudobdellovibrionaceae bacterium
ACCCACGATAGGCTTTAGACCTATACACGCTCTCCAGGCGTGCGCCTTCAACCACTCGGCCATCTCTCCTTAATGAATACACCACCTTCGCATTTAGCCGAAAATTCACGTTAAAACAGATGGGACTGTTGTGTGTGTGCACGAAGCTTACCACAACTTATTCGGAAAGAGAAACCTAGTTTTGATTTTTAATGCACAATCCGATGGTGGATCCACCGGCAATGGCTACGCAAATAGAGCCACCGGGGCATTGATTCATGCGTACATCACAACCGTGGGCTGCTTGATTGAGGCAACGTTGGTAATGACCATTATCATAATAAATTTGAGGGATGTTAATACTTCCATAGTTTTGAGGTTGGAGTGAAATTCCTGGTGTGCCCCAATAACCGTAACCATAGCCATAACCTCCTACCCAACTAAAATTGGCCACAATAATCGTTGAGCCATACCGATTCCAGTATGCCATGGGAGCGCATGCCACACCGTAAGGCCCATAGACGACAAAAAAGCCGGCGGGACAACCGCAATTAGCTACGTGAGGCATGTACACCCTAGGCCAGTACCAGGGACCATAGTGCCAGTGAACTTGATTGGGATTGAAATTGCCATAATAGGAGTACTGGTAACAGTGGGCGTTACTTGTTTCGGAAGGGTAACCTGAATAAGGATTCAGGTTACATGGTTGAGGGGTTGAGGCATATTGGGATGAATCCACTTGGCTTTGAGGGGTTGCAGCAGTTTGGGGTGGTGTCGGTTGATGATGGTCATTGGATTTTTGACATGCCCCAACAAGGATTAGGGTAATTAAAAGCGCTGTTAAGGAGACCAAAAATGACCTTCTTAGACCGTTTAGGGCGGAAAAGCGTCGCTTCAATCCCATGGGAACCTCCCCAAAAAATGCTCCTGTTTGTTTATAATGCATCGCATTCAAAATCAATGCCAATTGATGCATCAAGTCGATATTAAGTGGCTTTGAATTTTCTTAACAATCTGCACTAAGATTTTGCTTTTGTCCCCTATGAACTTACATCCACTACCGCCTCAGGCTTATACAAAAGATGTGCTAATTAAGGCCTACGAGTGGCTCCAAACTCAATCTGACTCGATTAAACAAATTGCTACTTCCACAGACATTTTGGTGAGTTTGTATATGAAGGCTAAGTTACAGGGAGAGGAGTCCCTTCATAGAGAAAGTATTCGCAATTTTAAGAATGATCTTAAAAGTATTGCGGCTATGATGGGAAATTGGGACAGCCCTCAAAGAGCCTCTGACGGTGGTGCGAACGAGCCGCGAGATGGGCATTCAAATTCAATTCGTGTGGATCAAGCCTCTTCCCAGTCTCAGTTACAGTCACAGTTACAGTCACACACTCCGACACACACTCCGATGGCGCGATCTATCTCCTCCCCTGGGATTTCTCAAACTGCGGCGCCAAGTTCCTCCTGTGCTTCTGATGCTGGGTTACCAAAAGGTAATGTGGGTCTTTTATTAAAACACACCCTAAATGCTGAGCTTTACCAGGAACTATTATCTGTACAAAAAATGCTTTATTTAAACTCCGAAGAGGAAGCCCTTAAGGTAGTGTTATCTGTTGGTATTCAAGGCATAAAGCGTTTGATGAAGGGTTAACTTTTTGTTATTAGTTTCGAGCTATGAATTCAGCGCAAAATACTGATGCTTCAGGCACCAAATGGCCCGTATTTTTACCAAATACCTCTTTTCCCATGCGGGGAGATTTACCGCACAAGGAGCCAGAAATTTTGTTATTTTGGGAGCGTCATCAGATTAAGGAGCGACTCAAACAAAAGAGAGACGGTAGTCCCAAATTTGTATTAACTGATGGTCCCCCCTACGCCAATGGAGCAATTCACATTGGGCATGCCTTAAACAAAATTTTAAAAGATTTTATTGCCAAATATAAAGCCCTTCGTGGTTTTCAGGTTGTTTTTCGTCCAGGTTGGGACTGTCATGGGTTACCTATTGAGCAAACTGTAACCAAAAAGTTAGGGGACCAGGCTCAAAAATTAACTGCTCAAGAAATTCGAGAGTTTTGCCGTAAAGAAGCAGCCCAATGGATAGGTGTACAAAAAGAGCAATTTCAACGGTTGGGGGTTTTTGGTGATTGGGAGAAACCCTATATCACCATGGACCCCGGTTTTGAGGCAGAGGAAATTCGGGTCTTTGCTGAAGCGTTCAAAAAGGGAGTGGTTTATCGAGGAATGAAGCCCATTTATTGGAATTGGGCCTTGCAAACAGCTTTGGCCGAAGCGGAAGTCGAATACCATATCAAAAAAAGCCCTTCCATTTACCTTGAATTTCCTATTGTTGATGAAACCTTAAAACGGCAGTTGGGTTTATCCCCTGACCAAAACGTTGCGTTTTTAGTGTGGACCACAACCCCTTGGACGTTACCGGCCAATGTGGCGTTAGCCCTTAATGAACAATTTACCTATGGATTATTTTGGGATGCCCGTCGTAAATGTTACCTCATCATGTCGGCGCAGACCCGGCCAGGGGTGGAGCGGGATACTCAGTTAACCTTCGAGGAGAAGGCCTCATTTCCAGGATCCCAATTCGCCCAGTGGAAGGTCCAGCATCCCTTTATTGATCGGGAGGTTCTGGTTATTTTTGGTGACCATGTGACCCAAGATATGGGAACGGGAGTGGTGCACACGGCTCCGGGTCATGGGCCTGACGATTATTTAATGGCTAAAAAATACGGTTTACCGATTTTGAGTCCGGTTGGGCCTGACGGTGTTTATACTTCAGAGGCGGGTGAATTTGCTGGTGTCCATATCAAGAAGGCTGATGCACTGATTATTGAAAAATTGCAAAGCTTAGGACGTTTGCTGTGGGTGGGAGAAATTGAGCACAGTTACCCTCATTGTTGGCGCACTAAAATTCCGCTGATCTTTAGGGCAACCACTCAGTGGTTTTTGGGATTGGATTTGCCAGAGACGTGCATTCGTCAAAAGGCCTTGAAGGCTATTGAACAACTTCATTTTTATCCGGAGTGGGGGCGATCGCGATTTCAGGCCATGATCGAGAACCGTCCTGATTGGTGTTTAAGTCGTCAGCGTATTTGGGGTGTGCCGATTCCCGTGTATGTTTGTAAGAAAACGGGGGAAATACTTGCGGACTATCACATTATGCTCAAAATTGCAGATCTTGTGGAAAGGCACCCGAAGGGCATTGAGGCCTATTATGAGACCGATCCTCAAGAGGTGATTGGTGCCTTTGTGCCCCAGGGAGATTTTGGGCGCGAGGGTTTTGCTCATGGTGGTGATATTTTAGATGTTTGGTTTGATAGTGGTGTTGTTCATGCTGCTGTTCAAAAGAAAACAAAGGGTATGGATGCGGTGGCTGACGTTTATGTTGAAGGCAGTGATCAACATAGGGGATGGTTTAATACTTCCTTGCTAACTGCCTTGGTTACCGATGGACGCCCACCGTATCGCAGTTTATTGACCCATGGATTTATTCAACAATCAAAAGGCGTTAAAATGTCCAAATCTAAAGGGGGAGGTGCTGATCCAGTACACTTTGCAAGTACCAAAGGGGCCGACATTTTGCGCTTGTGGTGTGCTCATGAAGAACTTGGCAAAGATGTGATCTGGGGTGAAGATCTCATTGAAAGGGTAACAGAAACATATCGACGGTTGCGTAATACCTTTCGCTTTTTGTTGGGAGCTTTAGCGGACTTCCAAGCCAAAAAGCATCTGTTACCTTATGGGCAATTGACGCGTTTGGATCAATGGGCTTTGCATCGATTGAACGAATTAAACCAAGAAGTCATTGAGGCTTATGATCAGTATGCCTTTCACAAAGTCTATCATGCCGTTAACGAATATGTTACCGTAGATCTATCGTCTTTTTATTTAGATATTTTAAAGGATCGACTTTATACCTATCGTTTGGATCATCCTGATCGAAGAAGCGCCCAAACCGCACTTTATTATATTTTGGATGTGTTAAATTCATTGGTCGCTCCTATTTTATCATTTCTTAGTGAGGAGGTGTACTCCCATCGGGAAAAAGTGGACCATCCGGACAGTATTTTTTTGGTGGACTTTCCGACGCCCAGATCAGAGTGGAAGCGCATGGATTTAGCTCGTGAGATTGATGTTATTTTAGGCTGGCGCTCAACTATTCAAAAAGAGTTAGAGCTTTTGCGGGCCCAGAAAATTATTGGTTCTAGCTTGGAAGCCCGAGTGTTATTGCAAGTTTCTGAGGATTACCGAAGCCTTATTGAGAATTGGCAGCAATTAAGGGAGATTTTTATTGTATCAGATTTGCAGGTTAGTTTTGGTAATTTTGCGGTCAAGGTTTCTCGACATTCTGGTAACAAGTGTCCTCGTTGTTGGATTTATTATGATAGGCTTGAATCTCCCAACAATATTTGTGCAAAATGTGTGGAAGCTGTTACTTAAAAATCCCGTGAAAAAATGGTATTTATTTTTTTTAATGATTTTAGTGGTAGTGAGTATTGACCAGTTGGCCAAGCTTTATACTCTCGAAAATTTTTTTTTAGGCCAATCCAGGGTATTAATTCCTAGCCTGCTTCATTGGACCTATGTGGTAAATCGAGGAGGGGCTTTCGGCTTTTTAGCCAATACCCAATTTGATGATATTTATTATTTGTTTATTATCATTTCGATAGTCGCCATAACCATCGCGGTATATTTTGTACATTCCTTATTGTTTAATGGTAACACTTTGTTGGTGGTATCCATTGGAATTATTTGTGGGGGTATTTTGGGTAACTTAATTGATCGTATTCGCTTTGGGTATGTGGTTGACTTTATTGATTTTCATGTTGAACAGAAATGGTCTTTTCCTGCTTTTAATCTGGCTGATTTAGGTATTGTTGTTGGTGGCATTTTTCTTTTAGTTAACTGGTTAAAGAAGGGCGATCTGGGGAGGACTGGGGATGAGGGAAAAAAGGGTACGAGCCAGGAAATTTAAAAACGAATTAAAGTCTTTGTTTTTAAATAGAGAATTGGGATGGCTTGAGTTTAATGATCGGGTTTTGGATTTGGCCAAATCCAAAGATGTTCCTTTGCTTGAAAAAGTGAGGTTCTTGACCATCGTGAATTCCAATTTGGATGAGTTTTTCATGAAAAGGGTTGGTGGGTTAAAAAGGGCGATCGCTGGTGAGATTTTTTATCGTTCATCTGATGGCATGACCCCCCAGGAGGAACTATTATTTATTCGTCGTCGGGTGTTACTGATGATTCGCGAGCAAGGTCGGGTTTTTAATAAGGTTTTAAAACCTGCTTTGCGTAAAGAGGGGATTTTTCTTAAGCGTTGGAGAGAGCTTTCTTCTCACGATCGTAAATACCTAACAGAATATTTTTATAGTATGATTTCTCCGGTTTTAACACCTTTGGTGGTGGATCCGGCCCATCCCTTTCCTCATATCTCTAATTTGTCGACCTCTTTAGGGGTGCGATTAGAAAACCCTTTAGATAAAACAGTACATTTTGCCCGGGTTAAAGTGCCTGAAATGCTTGATCAATGGGTTGAATTAAAACCAAAAAGAGACGGGAGTCGCACGTTTGTCAGTTTGGTGGAGATTATTCAGGAAAATTTAGCAGATTTGTTTCCTGGTATGAAAATTATTTCAGTAACTCCATTTAGAATTACTCGTAATATTGAGTTGGGGAAGGATTTAGATGACGTAGAAGATATTTTAGAACATGTTACTCAGGAGTTACTGCAAAGAAAGTTTGCTGAAGTAGTGCGTTTGGAGCATGGTCCTAATTACGATCAGGAGACGATTAACATTTTAAAAAAAGAGCTTGCCATACAAGATGAGGATATTTATCAGGTTTTGGAGCCTTGGGATATTGATTATTGTGGATTAAGAACCTTTTATAAATTGAATTATCCAGAGTTAAAATATCCCGAATTTCGTCCCACAGTTCCGCCCGCATTTTTGGTGGATGAGGCTGAAGAATTGTTTTCTCGGATCCGACGAGAAGATATCTTGATCCATCATCCATATGAATCATTTACTCAAACGATCGTTAAATGGATTGAGCTTGCTATTCGTGATCCTAAGGTTTTGACGATCAAAATTACTTTATATCGCACTGAGGAAGATAGTCCCATTATCGCAGCTCTCAAGCAGGCGTTAGAATATGGTAAACAGGTTGTGGTTTTAATTGAGCTGCAGGCGCGTTTGGACGAGCGGCGTAATATCCTTTGGGCGCGTGAATTGGAGAGAGTGGGGGCACACGTATGTTATGGTATTGTGGGCTTAAAGATTCATACCAAATTGTGTCTTATTGTGCGAAAAGAAGACGATACAGTGCGGTGTTACGCGCATATCGGATCGGGTAACTATAATTCGGTAACGGCGTCTGCTTACACAGATGTGAGTTTGATTACTGCTAAAGAGGAAATTACCTCAGAGGTGCGGGAAGTTTTTAATTTTTTGACTGGGCTTTCCAATAAAAAGGATTATCACTATTTAATGGTTTCTCCTCTTAATTTAGCTAACCGCCTGCAAGAGCTTATTGAAAGAGAAATCGAGCATAAGAAAAAAGGGCGTCCCGCCCTAGTGATTGCCAAGATGAATAATTTTGAAGAATCTTCCATTACACGGAAGTTGTATGAGGCTAGTTCTGCGGGTGTTACCATTCATCTCTTAGTTCGTGGTTTTTGTTGCTTGCGTCCTCAAAAGAAGGGCTTGAGTGAAAATATTTGGGTTCGCTCCATTTTAGGGCGTTTTTTGGAGCATTCCCGCATTTATTATTTTCGTAATGGTATGGAAGATCCTAGAGATGGTGATTTTTTCATAGGATCTGCGGATTGGATGTACCGCAATTTGTACGGTAGAGTAGAGTGTCTAGCACCCATTTTAGATCGACATCTTAAGGCAGAGTTGTGGGGAATTTTGCAGATTATGCTAGACGATCAATTGGAGCATTGGAACATGGCAAGCGATGGAAAATATGTTAAAATTTCTCAAGGAAAATATGAGCATACAGTTCATCGCGCTTTAATTGAAAGGTATCAAGAACGAGAAAGAATCTATTTGGAATCATTCGAGGAACGTTAATGTTGGTCAGGCTTTATGCAGCAATGGATTTTGGTAGTAACGCCATTCGAGGGGTTATTGCCAAATATAGTCCTTTAGGTCTTGAAATAAAAAAAAAGTACCGCTTTCCCATTCGCTTGGGTCATGAGGTGTTTCATGGGGAGCCCATTCCTGATGGGAAAATACAAAACACCATAGAAATTATTCGCTACTTTAAAGACATTTGTCTTAAAGAAAAAGTGCAACGGTTGGTAGCAGTGGGAACTAGTGCCTTACGTGATGCTTCTAATCAACAAGAGTTTTTGGAGACATGTTATAAGACGACGGGGCTAAAAATTCATGTCATTGATGGAAAAACCGAAGCGGAATTAATTTGGTTAGGAGTAAAGAACGCTGTTCATATTGAAAATCATTTTTGTTTATTAATGGATGTTGGGGGAGGCTCTGTTGAGCTATCACTGAACTATTTTGATCAGATTATTTCTAGCCATAGTTTGCCGTGGGGTACTTTGCGGTTGTTAGAGCAATTACGGAAAAAGCGTCTTCAAGAGAAAGATTTGTTTTGGTTAGTTCGCGAACATGTTGAAGCAGGAATGGTAAAATGCCTACGACACAGAAAAGAGGAAAAAATTGAGTTTATTGTGGGTACAGGTGGAAATTTCACCAGCTTGTTGGAGTTGGCTCATCGATTGTCTAAAAAAGTAGACTCTCCTCCTATACTGAATCGCCGTCAATTATATGAACTGATCAATCGTCTTGAGTCAGTTGGACCTCATAAGAGAGCAAAGGTGTTTGATTTGAAAAAAGACCGAGCCGATGTCATTGTTCCAGCAGCGCATTTGTTACTTTTGGCTATGGATCTTACCGAGTGTAATGAGGTCATCATACCTCAAGCGGGATTGAGAGAAGGGGTATTGTGGTCGCTAGTGGGCCGGGAGAAAAAGCGTTGGGCCTGAGTTTTAAAAAGATCGTTTACATTGGCAATGGTGAGAAAATCGACACACCGAAATTTTTTGTCGTGAGCCGGTCTTGAAATAATTTGCGCTCCCAGCTTGAGGTAAGATTTTAATAACGATGGGATTAGTTGCTCGGCTCGTTCCATTTGTTCTTGGGTTAATCCATTTTTAAAGAAAATTTCCCACATATCAAAATGGGTGAGATAGTATTTGGGCTTAGGATCAAACTGCCATTCGCTACTGAGGTGTTTCTTTAGCTTAAAGTAACTGTATACAAGGGCAACGTCTTTGGGGTGGGTAGTAAAAATACTGGAACATCCAAGTAGGTAGTGAGATTGAGTCATGGTTAGATAATGAGCGATACCCCTCCAAAGTAATCCCAGTACTGCTCCTTTACGAAATTGTGGCATTATACATGCTCGTCCTAGTTCCACGGCCCCCAAGTGCGATATTAAGCCAATGGGAATCTTAAATTCGGTTTGAGAATAAAATGATGTTTTGGGTGTGATCTTTCTTAATCGATAGGTTCCTACGATTTCCGACGAAGGTAAATGTTCAATAATAAGGTGATCATACTGATAATCAAAAAAGTCTAAATCTAACTTTGCCAAAGAAAAATTAGGAATAGATTCCCAAAATACGTGGTAACGGAGGGCAGAACAGCGGATTACATCAAATTTATCTTGAGCCAAGCGTACTCGATAGGGGGGGACTTCAAAAGAGAACCCAATGTGGGGGGTAAACCGGGGGACTTGATAACAAATAGTTTTGATTTTTTGAGATATGGTGAGATTCATCTGATCCTCCTTTGAATAAGGGTTGGATGGTTTCAAAAGCGATATGAAAGGTTTCAAAAACTTCAGTGGCGTTACCAATCAATGGATTAATCTCAACGATATCTATTGAGGGTATAAAGATATCGGTTGGTAACAATTTTAAAACATCTTTTACCCACTGATGGGATAAACCATTTGGTTCAGTACAACCAGTTGATGGTGCTTCAGAAGGATCTAAACTGTCGATGTCGAAGCTAATATGTAAAGGATGGTAACCAAGCCACTTGTTAATTATTTGAGAAGCCAAACTAGGAGTGATATCTTTGCATTGCTCTGAAGTTAAATGGGGTATTTGCCATTCATCGATAATATACTTTTCATATGGATCGAGTTGGCGAAGACCAAGATAAAAAATATCTTGCGGCTTTAGGAGGGGGTGAAGCCACGGGATGTGTCGGGAAACCGAGTGTTCCATATCGAGTAAAAGTCCAAGGGGCATCCCATGGAGGTTTCCGGTAAGACTGTAGTGGGGTAAATTAAGGTCGGCATGAGCA
>JANWYU010000107.1 GCA_025055135.1 Pseudobdellovibrionaceae bacterium
TCGATGCCGCTCAAAAACTGAACCAAAGTGAGTATTTAAAACTACAAATTAAACAGCTTGAAGAAGAAATTACACAGCTTAATAGTCTTAGAAAAAACATTGGAGAACGGCTTAATAATATGCAAAAAACGTTACCCTCCGAAGAAATTAGTGTTTTAGAAAGAACCATAGAGGCTCAGTCCGATAAAAGCCGCCTTCTACTGGAGTTACGTACGCGTATTCGAGGAGTCGAATCCTCTGATTTTATGGTACGACCCACAGAAGTAATCAATCGTACCCAACTATGGGTCAAGGTCTTGGTTACCTTTTTTGGTACCGGCTTTATGTTGTATGTGTTTTACCTTATTAAAGAAAGTATTCTTGCTGCGCAAAACTCTCCTGAACGAAAGAAAAAGTTGGAAACTATAAAACAAGGATTTCGTTTATGATTTTGGTAACAGGAGGATGTGGTTTTATCGGATCCAACTTCATTCATTATTGGTTAACCCATGAAAATCAACCATTAGTGAATATAGATAAATTAACTTACGCAGGTAACCCTTTAAACTTACAAAAATT
Organism: Pseudobdellovibrionaceae bacterium; assembly: GCA_025055135.1. Taxonomy (GTDB): domain Bacteria; phylum Bdellovibrionota; class Bdellovibrionia; order Bdellovibrionales; family Bdellovibrionaceae; genus JANWYU01. Next base: position 559 of record JANWYU010000107.1, read on the forward strand.
TAATTCCGATCCTCGGTATCATTTTATTCGTGGTGATATTTGTGACCGTTCCCTACTTCTCGAGATCTTTCACACTTATAAGCCGAACGCGATTATTCATTTTGCTGCTGAAAGCCACGTAGACCGCAGCATTTACGGCCCCCAAGATTTTATTCAAACCAACATTTTGGGCACCTTTCAGTTACTAGAATCCTTTCGAGAATACCTCAACACGGTTCCACGGTCCAATTGGTCTCAATATCGTATGATTCACATTTCGACGGACGAAGTCTTTGGATCGTTAACCCCGGAAGAACCCCCTTTTACTGAAATAAATCGCTATGCACCGAACAGTCCCTACGCAGCCTCCAAGGCCTCCAGTGACCACTTAGTGCGGGCCTACCACCACACCTATCAGTTACCCTTAATCACCACCAACTGTTCCAATAACTATGGTCCTTATCAATTCCCGGAAAAATTCATTCCGCTCGTGATCTGTAACGCCCTAGAAGGCCAGCCCATTCCCATTTACGGTGATGGTTTACAAATTCGTGATTGGCTCTATGTGGAAGATCATGTTCGAGGTTTAATTGCGGTTCTAAAAGGGGGAACAATTGGGGAAACATACAACATTGGTGGTCGTAGTGAAAAAACCAATCGTTCTGTGGCCGAGCTCATTTGTGAGAGACTCGATCACAAATGCCCCTTACCCAATGGCCAAAGTTACAAAAGTCTGATCACTTTTGTGGCCGATCGGCCTGGTCATGATCGACGATATGCAATAGATTGCCAAAAAATAGAAAAAGAATTGGGTTGGAAACCACGAGAGAATTTTTTATCTGGCATTGAAAAAACCATTGACTGGTATTTAAATCATAAGGTTTGGATAGAACAGGTCAAAAACCAGTCTTATCGAAATTGGATAAAACAGAATTATGAAAAACGATTGGCTTCTTGTCCAGAGTAAACCACGTCAAGAGGAACGAGCTATCATTAACTTGAACCGCCAAGGTTTTGAAACCTTTTGTCCTATCGTTACTTATAAAAAGTGGTACCGTGGCCAGTACCTTTTAAAAGACGAATATCTTTTTCCCCGGTACATTTTTATTAGAGTTCTCTCAATCAGTCCGGGAAGTTGGTCAAAAATCAAATATACCTACGGAATCTCTTGGATTGTCCAATTTGGAAACGTACCAGTAACTGCCTCAGATGATCTCATATGGCGTCTTAAAAAACAGGTAGAGGATCTTAATCAAAAACCCCAAGCCTTGTTTCAGCCTGGACAAAAAGTAGTTATTAAAAACTACGGTCTTCAAGATTTGGAGGCCATCTTTTACATGGTAAAAGGAGAAGACCGAGCCATAGTGCTCATCAATTTTTTGCAGAGACAAATTCCTACCGTGGTACACATAAGTCAAATCGCGGTTACCCCGTAAAAGCGGAATTTACAGCGCAAATTAGTGAAAAATGGCTTTTTATCAAATTTGTGACATTTGCTTTCGTTGTAATCTCTGGGAACGGCGCAATTTGGCTAGCTCATGTAGCTTATGATCCTGTTCTGTCTCTAAAATCAAAGGGGGAACCTTTTTTGGTTGCCCCTGAACATCGCGAGCTACGAACGTAAGAAAACTTTGCGCGGTTCTTGAGCGCTCTCGGGTATGAGGATTTTCAGCATTTACCTCAACCCAAACATCAACTGATGTGTTACCTGCATAACACACATGTCCTGTAATTTCTACAATCCAACCCAAATATATAGGGGCCAGAAAGTGCAGATCGTCGACACTGGCGGTAACCACTTCTCCACCAACATGCCGAAAGGCAGCGATAGCACCACAAATGTCCATCCAGGACATTACCGTACCACCAAAAACAGTACCCAATTGGTTGGTATGGTGTGGTAACACCAATTCGGTCATGGTAACCCACGAATCTCGCGGGGTCTTACCCAAATTAGAGAGCACCTGTTCCAATATCTCCGTTACCCTGACCACTAATTAAAACATTACTGCGACCAGGAATAATTAAGGGAGTTACTGTGGCTTGTTGAGCGTGGGACGTATTGGCCGAAGCCGCCGTGTTCATAGCACTAGTAGCCGAGCTATTAATTGGGGTTGCCATAGGATTAGCTTGTGCCTGAGGACGTTCATTCTCAATAAAGCTAAGATGAGGCAAGCACCATACAATCAGCTGGGCTCGAGATTTTACATTCATTTTTTTGTAGATGTTCGTGAGATGAAATTTTACGGTCTTTTCGGTAACAAAAAGTTGATTAGCTACCTCTTTGTTGGATAAACCTCTTGTCACCAGCTCTGCAACCTCTGCCTCTCGATTGGACAACCCTTTTTGGATTAAAATATCTCTGAGCATCCTTGCTCCCTCCTTTTATCCTACAGACGCCTCGACGCGTCTTTCGGGTTAATGTTGGTCATTAAATCCATTAAATGACCCTATCTTTAGTTTGGCAGAGCTACTAACTTCCCTCAAGTTAAAAATAAAAAAACTAGACCCAAAAAGTAGTTTTTAATAACGGTCAAATCCCTATCCCTAGGGGCTCACAGGGGGAGCTTTTATGTGACTTATGAGTTTTATTCATGAGTGACTGAAAGACGTAGAAGTCTTCCCTTTGAGTCTTTATTAATTGCTACTTTCGCCTTACGACCATCCTGACTTTTTAATTCAACAATTTCTTGCCCATCTTTACTGATTTGAGTTGAAGCGGAGTTTGCATTTGGAGCGGTAAGTTCCTCTAATCCAAAGAGAAGGCTGTTTTTTTGCAAAAAGCGCCACGTATCTTCTAACAATAAGGGTTTTCCTAAATCACCTTGATCTTCTACGAACTCTAATTCCGTTACAAACACGCGCCCCTTCTTGTTGGGCTGAGTAACAATGCGATAGTTACCAACCAATTCAGCCAATGTGAGCTGCGACTCATCCCATTTTCCCTCAGAAACCGATGCTGCACTTCGGTTACCATCAATATTTTTAAGTAACATCTTTTCCCAGGAAATTCCCCGCTCGCCGCCAGGTCCCGCACTAGCAACTATCCTTTGGTCCTCCCCTTGTTCCCGTGGCATATGATTCCAGGCTTCCGAAACCATATCTTTACGCCGAAAGCGAAGATTTAACTCATAAGAGACAAACACTAACAATGATAAAAATAAAAACAGTGCTACATTTTTCATCTTTAAGCCACCTTACGTCTCCCCTGTGACTTGGATTGACGAAGATACTCTGTACCAATCCCATATTTTTTTAGTTTACGGTAGAGAGTTGCCCGACCTACTTTTAAAGCCTTTGCCACTAAAGACATATTTCCCTTAAACGTATCGATAGCCTGTAGAATCACCGCCTTTTCAATTTCATCCATTGCCACTACCTGCACATAAGGAGATGCTGAAGATTGCATATTGATCACATTACCACTTTCAGGAGTCCCCTCAAATTCCATGGGATTATGGGTTTGAGTCTTCAACCCAGGAAGCAGCATGGGTCTATCCATTAACTTGGAACGTAAAAATGGATTTTCCAAATTTTCAATCCATCCCTTCTTATTAAATATTTCCAACTGTACTCCACCCTCAATCACTAAGGCATCCACCCAGGCCCTAAGTTTTTGCATTAATTCTAAATTTTCGGAAATGAGAATGAGTTTATTTTTCATGACAGTGCCTCCATCAGGTCCACGTTATTAATGGATTCGGTCAATGATTAAAAAACTTTACAGCCCCTAAAACACTCAAAAATAGAATAAAAAAAACCATAGTCAAAGCTAGACCTAGGGCCAAGACGCGAAACCAAAAAGGAGCAGACCACGTTCCCCAATCAAATACCTTTATTTCCGGTTCCGCAGTTTTTTTTAACATGGAGAAAAACCATTCACTTCCCCTGTGCTGGAACGGAAGGTGCGGCAAGAATTGGATCACCACGCCTATTTTATCGGCCGAAACCGGTTGGAGGTGAATACATCGACCTAATATCCTCTGATGTCCCCCCCCCTCCAAGATAACCAATTCCCCAATACAGGGACGACACTCTAACGGAATGACCACTGCCAATCCCGAAGCGT
>JANWYU010000119.1 GCA_025055135.1 Pseudobdellovibrionaceae bacterium
GAATGCTTTTGAGTTGATTGGTAACCTGATAGTGATTGCCCCCTAAAAAGGCGTATCCACGCTCTTTTAATGCAAGACAAACCCCCAAATGAAAGGCACTGGCTTTAATACCGCCCCCACTCAGGACTAAAGATCTTTTAAGGGTATTAACCATGGTCGGTGATAGTATAGTTTGAGTAGTCATGATGATTCAACAGGATAATCAGACCTAGACCTTAGGCTTGAATATTCAGTAGACTTGACAATACTTTGGGTTGAGTAGTCACATTGAATTATGGTTGGTTATCTCAAGTTGATCGATTACGCGGCCAAATATGGTTTAAGTTTGAGTACCCTACGCAGAAGGATTAAGTCCAACCAAGTGGTTTTCAAATTTGAAAATGGCAAATACTACATTATGGATCAAGCCCCAGGAACGGCTCATGATAATTATAATAAAAATCGCCCCTCCCCCATTTTAAATCAAACCATAACGGTCATGAGCCCGGATGAAGAGATTTTAAAATTAAAGAATGAAATTGTTGATCTCAAAACCTGGGTAGCAGTTTTGGAGGATGAAATCAGGCGGATCAAATCTCATTTATCGTTTCCGATTTCAGAGGAGAAAAGTGAAAAAACTTTTGAAACGCCTTCTTCCACGGGTAACACTGATTTGAAGTTACCTTAAATTGGCTTACATTATTCACATCATCGATTAGTTCAATTGATTCTAGTTGGTCTTTGGTGGTAACCATAATAATTTTTTTAAAAGCAAAATCCTTTAAGTTTATGGGCTCTAATAGATATTTGTTTCCATCTTCAGAACCACCTTCAGAAACAAGATTTTTTATCTTGAAACTTTTTTTTATCGCATCAGTTTGAAACAATTTTTTAAAAAGCTGAGCCACTGGCGGATTTCGAGAGCGGGTAATTTGTTGGGGTCGGGTTGTTTGCTTTGTTTTATCATATTCTAGCAGCCAGAAATTTTTACCATCAAAAATCACGTCATGTTGAATGGAATCATCTTCCTTTTGAGACAAATAAAATTTCTGTTGAAAAAACCTCATTTCCCCTGAAGTTTTTTTTTCTACACCCATCAGCTCTGATTTGTAGGTTTTTTGAAACTCCACAACACACATTTCATTGGCACGGACGGTTTTTTTGATAATGTTTAGTAACGACAAGGCTGGGGTATTCTTGATGGGAGTGTTACTTGGGCCTTTGTTGCTTTGATTCATGCTGTGGCAGAGTCCTAACGGACTGGTGAAGATAAGCCAACTCAGAAAAAGGGTAGGAAAGAAAACGTTTATGGTTTGTCCCATGTTGCTCATTTATAGCTAAGCTTGGGTTCGAAGACGAGAAAAAATTGTGACACCATAAATCTGGCCGGTGTTGTTGTCGGGATCACTGTAACTGGGAGTTTCTATGGAATGGAGGTTATCCCGTAGTGTTTGGGCGGCTTTTTGCATAGTTGCTCCCGTGGTGATCACGTCATCAATTAAAAAATAAATGGTGTTTTTATTGTAAGTGGATATTCTAAATGGGACCGGGGAAGCCATGGATTCTTTAAATTGAAACGTTATTTGCCAGCGGTCTTTCTCAGATTTTCGTTTTTGCTGCCAACCTTTATTGGAAATGGTCAGACAGTCGTAAAGGTAGCCGCCCAAGTGGTGGATAAAGATCTCACATAGGTAATGGCTGCGTTTTGGATAGGATAGACTGGGAATGGGGATCCATACCAAATTACAAGGGGCATAAGTGGTTTTCCATGAGGTGTTTTGTAGTAACAATTTTTCTAGCATTTGAGTAATGCTTAAAGGCAGGCGTTTAGCCTGTTTACATGATTTGAGGCCTTTTGTGTAATTTAATAATTGGGCCATATGAGAATGGTTCGCCTCGTCCCAATAAAACTGGCTCCAGATTCTGAGTGGAGGATTCAAGACGCGCAGCGGAGCATTGAAATGTTCAAGAAAATGGCTCGTGCAATGCGCGCAAAGCACGGGGCCATTTCCAATCCAGGAGCCACAGTTGAGACAAAACACAGTCATTTATGAATGGATCAAGACATGGCTAAAAGACGCAGATGGTGTCGCTCAATGTGATTACGAATAAGCAAATTGACGTATTCCGGAAAATCTAATTGACAACAATGGGACCCGTAGTGAATCTGCACAAATTCACTATTCTGAATTGCTTTATGCATCTCCAGTTGAAACTCCGCAGGTGTGATTCTGTCTTTTTCCCCACCAATGATCAGGGTGGGGCTTTTAATGAGGGGATAAAAGTCGCGGGCAGAAAAGCTGAGCAGAGACTCGAACAAGGGTAAAAATACCCCTAAATCCATATGAGCCACTCCTCGCGTGTAAATTTCAATGTCCTTTAGTTCGGTAACATCGAGGTTAAATCCCCCAGTAGCCCCAGCAATAAGAATGGAAAGGGGATTTTCTACTAGTTTTCTCCAAAGGTAGGACATGGCTTCGGCGTCCTCTTTATGGATTTTTTTTATGATCGGCAATACATATTGGGGTAGATTGATGCCTAAAAACTTTTCCAAGGGGTTGCGACCAAAACCGTTAATTAAAACCTGGCTTTGTACTCGTTGAGGATGTTGGGCGCTAAGTTGTAGTAAAATAGGAACGCCCATACTATGTCCGGCAAAATGGGCCTGGGGCAGGTTTAAAAAATCAAGAATCTCCACAACATCTTGGACCAGGCCAGAAATGGTCAATTCTTGTGGGTTTCCTGGGGTGGACCGAACATGACCACGCAAGTCAAAAGTCACAACCTGATAGAAAGCAGAAAGACCATTGATTTGATGGATCCAGTGGTTCATTTGACAGGCAATTCCATAAATGAGCACTAAGGCGGGACCCTCGCCCCGTCGTTCTCCGTAGATTCGGGCCCCGTCTCTGGTTTCCATCCAAAAAGGTTCTATTGATATCCAGCTCATTCTGGGAATATTTCCTTTATGGGACTCACTGTAATCTCTGTAGATCCAATTTCAATGGTTTTTAAATCGTCAACTAAAATGACTGGAATGGAACGTCCATTAAAGATCACCAAATTGGGATAGGGCGTTGAAAACAGGATTAGATCCGAATTTTCGGGGGCCAGTTTAAGCTCAAAGGCAATGGGAGGGGCACTTGGTTCAAATAACATCAGATCACTTCCTTGGCTACCCACTTGGCGAGGTCCAAATGAAAAAACCTCCTCGCGCCCCATCTCTATCCCACGCGTCCAGGTGAGTTTTACAGGATAAGGGAAAAACTCAATCTTTTTTGGAAATTCTGCTACCACATTTTGAGCAAAGAACGTCTTCACTTTTTTAATGAGAGGAAAAAAACCCTCTCTTTCAGAAGGAACTTCAGGAGATTCCACGGATAGTGTTTCTACTAAGGAGAGTTTTTTTACCTGAAAGCGGGTTTCACCAAGTACAAATTCAATTCCAGGCAGGAGTGCTACGCGATTAACTTTGCGGCCATCGAAAATAATTTTGTGGGTCGAGCCTCGGTCCATGAAAATAAAGATCCCTTTTTTATAATGCTTAACTACCTCCCCATGTAGACCAGAGATTTTGGGATCTGAGACCTTAAACTCTCCTTGAGTTCTACCAATGCGTAGGCCTTCCTGAATTTTAACTCTTTGGCCTTTTTGAGGTCCGTTGAGTATCTCCAAAAACAAATTTTCAGTTGTTAAAGCCATAAACTTATGTTAACGAATCAAGTTACCTTGCTCAAAATTAAAAATTTGGGCCGTTAGACCAAAAGGAGAGAATATGGATTTGCAGACATCCCAAGCACTGGGCTCAGGAGCTTCGAAAGTGGCACGTTCACAGGATGTTATTCAATCCTACGAAGCGGTGGTGATACTAGATCCAGATAGTACCGTGGAGCAACAGAAAGAGGTTTTTCGAAGGAACAAAAGTATCATAGAATCATTTGGAGGCTCCCTTCACTCCTTAGATACTTGGGGCCGACGTTACTTAGCAAATGCGATTAAAAAAAGGCGATATGGCATTTATTTTCATGCCTTATTTCAAGCCAAGCCAGCGGCGATTGCTGAATTAGAGAGGGTAATGCGAATCAATGATAAGGTTTTGAGGTTCATGCATGTTAAATTAGATTCGCGGATTCCTCTCAGTAAACATGAGGAACGATTCAAAATGGCGCTTCGTGATTCACTAGAAAAAGATAAAGAACGAGAGGCGCGAGCGGCGGCAGCGAAGCGG
>JANWYU010000150.1 GCA_025055135.1 Pseudobdellovibrionaceae bacterium
AGGTTCTGTCCAATCGGGATAAACCTCACCCAACCGATCTAACGCCTTTTTGAAAGCAGCTTTGGCAGGAGCCGGTGCCAAAGCACCAAAATCATAAAAATTAAGTCCAGCACTTGGGAAACCTCGAGAAAGTAACATTTGTTTAATCATTTGTCCCCCTGAAAGATCTCCTAAGTAACGCGTATAAAAATGCGCAACACTTAAATGCTGTAACTCCGAAGATGAAAAAACCCGATTAATGCGATCCACATATTCTTTTAGTCTGGCTTGAGTTTCTGGTGATGGACACACTAAAGAGTTCCCAACGATATCGCGCCAAACCGTCAGATCTTTTTGCAATTGATCGTATCGCATGTACTTTTCTAATTCAAACCAAGTAACCCACTCATAGTGATTCAAATGTTTCTTTAACAAATCCTCCATGGTGCCATAAATTTCGCTCAAGACCTGCAAATAAACAAAATAATCCTCATTAGTGATTTGTCCCTGCATCAGACGGGTCATAAAACTACTGCCCTCCGCCTGACCATGCTCCTTCATTGCTGCCTCTTTTAAACGTTCTGAAAAGCCCATTTCTCCTCCTCTAAAATTTTCAAAGTAACGTATCTTCAATAATTCCTTTACTTTTCCCTTCTATCCTGAACTACTACTTACTTTACTTACCTACTTACTTAATTTCTTGATCTTTCTTGAGCTTTTAGCGCGCCTCTCCTTCACCTACAATCAATAAGTGTTGTTGATAACTGGTTGAAAAACAACCAAATACCAGCAATTCATTATAAACATTTATTTAGTATTTGATTTTTCTGCGGCACTACGACAAAAAAGAACACTATGAAATTTCATTTTCCCCCTAGTAACCGACCGCCATCAGTGAGTCCGGAAAATTGGCAAGATTGGCAATGGCAACTACGTAACTCCCCGTCAGAACGGGATGATTTTACACCGTGGCTGACCCTTAACGAATCAGAAGCACCTGCCTTTTCCCAATCCCTCTTTGCGGTACGGGTTACCCCGTATTACTTAAGTTTAATCGATCCCAATGATCCCGATGATCCGATTAGACGCATGGCCATCCCCCACACCAATGAAGGACAAAAGGGTACTCAAGCCCTCCTTGACCCATTAAACGAAAGAGAAAATAATCCTGCCCCTCGCATTATCCACCGTTACTCCGATCGAGCACTCTTTTTGGTAACAGATTGGTGTAGCGTTTATTGCCGCTATTGCACCAGAAAACACTTTACAGGACAATCAAAGGTGTTACCAAACAGTGATGAATATCGATTGGCTTTGCAGTACTTGCGTGATACCCCTGGCATTTGTGAAGTGATTCTATCGGGCGGAGATCCCTTGACGCTTTCCGATTCTAAATTGGAAAAAATTTTGTCAGACCTTCGGGCCATTCCTCATATTGAAATTATACGTATTGGTTCGCGAATGCCGGTGGTCTGCCCCATGCGCATCACTCCTGAATTGACGCAGATGATGCGTCGTTTTAAGCCCGTTTATGTTATGACCCACTTTAATCATCCAAAAGAACTTACCCTTGAAGCCCAAATGGCGCTGGAATTGTTGGTGGATCACGGAATTCCTCTATTTAATCAAATGGTGCTACTCAACGGGGTCAACAATCATCCCGCTATAGTTCAGGCATTAAACCGCCGACTTCTTTATTTGAGAGTTAAACCCTACTATATGTTTCAATGCGATCCCTCCATGGGGTCAGATCACTGGCGTACCCCAATCAATGAAGGAGAGGCCATCCTTCGTGAGTTGTGGGGACATCTGTCGGGATTAGCTATGCCTCAATTTTCATTAGACATTCCTGGAGGTGGGGGTAAGGTGACGTTAGTTCCTAATTTTGAAACAAACCGAGAAGGTAACAGGAGGCGGTATCAAGGATGGGATGGCATTGAGCAAGAGTATATTGACCCTCCTCCCTCTCAAATGAAACTTCCCAGCGACTATCATAAATATTTAGCAGAATGGGAAACCATCAAGAGTGCACGAAGAAAAGCCACCCGGCACCTTGACAAAAATGCCCCACAGACGCATCGTTTAGAGTGAAAGGAGGCCAGATATGGCTATCGCGAAGCGTGTGTTTTTATTCATCCTTACTAATATTGCCGTTATTTTGACCATCAACATCGCCTTAAATTTAATTTCCATGTTTTTGGGAGTGTCTTTAGACCCAGCCTCTTACTCTGGGCTTATTTTATTTGCTTCAGTGTGGGGGATGGGAGGTGCCTTTATTTCGCTATGGCTTTCTAAATGGATGGCCAAGATGGCGATGGGCGTGCAAGTCATTTCTCCCTCAACCAGAAATCCACACGAACGAGAAATTTTGGAAATGGTTTATCAAATTGCCAAACGAGCGGGCCTGGAAAAAATGCCCGAAGTAGGTATTTATGATTCGCCCGAAATCAACGCCTTTGCCACAGGTCCAAGCCGCAATAACGCGTTGGTGGCCTTATCCACAGGGTTATTGCACCACATGAATCGGGACGAGGTTGAGGGGGTTATTGGTCATGAGGTGGCTCACATCGCAAATGGCGATATGGTAACCATGACCTTAATTCAGGGTGTTGTAAACGCTTTTGTTATGTTTTTCTCTCGGTTACTGGCACGAGTGATTGCAGCTAATGCCAATGAAAATTCGCGACATGTCGTTTATTTGGGCCTCACCATTTTATTTGATCTGTTGTTTGGACTTTTAGGAAGTATGGTAGTAGCCTACTTCTCTCGTGTTCGTGAGTACCGGGCTGATAAGGGTGGGGCTCGTTATGCTGGACGACAAAAAATGATCGCCGGTTTGAGAAGGTTGCAAAGTGTTTTTGACTCTTTAGAGCCAGACGATTCCTCTGTTGCGACTCTTAAAATCTCCAGCCGTCCGTCTGGAATTTTGGCGTTGTTTTCAACCCATCCCCCTCTAGAAGAACGCATCCGTCGCTTGGAAATGGAAGTGATTTAAAATTCGCTGTGTTGCGGGTGTAATGTTACCTTAGTGTTACCAAAAGAATCCTCGTCTTATCGTCTCATCAAGGGGGTAGTTTTTGCGGCCATAGCCGCCATAATGTGGGCCTTATTACCCTTTGCCCTCAAAAAAGGATTCGCATTTGCCGAGCCAGAAACCTTAAGCTGGTTTCGTCTGGCATCAAGCTCCGTACTATTGGCAACTTGGCTTTTGGTAACCCAAAAAACCCAATGGCTGAGTCGCCTAAAACAGATGCGACCCATTTTACTTGTGGCAAGTTTCGGACTTGCTTTTAACTATGTAGCTTATGCCTATGGCTTAAGGCTCACCACTCCTGCTGATGCCCAAATGCTCATTCAAATGGGACCTTTTATGACTACCTTTATTACTTTTGTTTTCCGACAGGAAAAAATCACCCTCCACTTTATTTTAGGACTTTTCTTTGCCGTTTTGGGGTTTGGCATTTTCTACTGGGATCGTTCCTATCATTTTTTTCGATCAATCAATCAGTACCAGGAGGGTTTTTGGTGGATCTTTGCTGCCAGCTTAGCTTGGGCTATTTGGGCTGTTCTCCATAGAGATCATACCCGACAACAGCCGGGTAACGCGTGGATCATCAACCTCTTTGTATGGACCTTTTGTGCCGTTCTGGTAACACCATTTGCTAAAATCAATCAAATTTGGCCACCTTCCATCCCCCATATTGAGGAGCATATTTTGCTACTACTGTTCCTCTCGGCAAATACCATCATTGCTTATGGTTGCTATTCCCTTGCCTATTTATATGCTCCCACCGTAATCGTAAATCTGATCGTATCCACCAATCCCATACTGGCCTTCCTGCTCACCACCGAAGCCATTGGATGGAAAAGCTGGGTAGGGGGCGGTATTGTTTCCTTAGGGCTAGCCGTCACCTTCGGCCCACAATGGTACCAAATCTTCCAAAAATGGCGCAATGCTCGTTAAAAGGAACGCTTTAAGTGACAGTTGAACTCTCCCTTGTTCCTATCTAAACTAGAAATCATTTCCTTCAATTTTTAGGGAGAGAGTATGCCTAACAAAAGTGATTCCTTAATGTTTAACCCAACTGAAGAACACAAACTGCTGCGCCAAACCATTCAACAGTTTGTCAAAGAGAAGGTTGAACCCCAAGCCGAAACATATGATCGAATCGAACAGTTTAATCTTGAACTGTTCCGACAATTGGGAACACTGGGACTACTTGGAATCACTGCTCCTATTGAGTGGGGTGGATCAGGAATGGATGCAGTGGCTGCTGTCATTGTGCATGAGGAACTATCCTACTCCGACCCTGGGTTTTGTTTGGCCTATTTGGCCCATTCGATGTTACTAGTAAATAATTTTGCTGTGAATGCCTCTCAGGAGCAAAAAAAAGAACACTTGGCTCGAATGTGTGATGGGTCTTGCATCGGAGGCATGGCTATGAGTGAACCCCATGTAGGCACAGACGTGCTTGCTATGAAAACAAGCGCCGTACGTGAGGGGAACTACTATCGCCTTAACGGCCAAAAAATGTGGATTACCAATGGAGTTAGTGACGAACAGGGAACACCGGCAGATTACCTTTTGGTTTATGCTCGCACAGGAGAAAAGAACAATCGTCCCCTTATTTCTACCTTCTTAATTGAAAAAGGAATGCCTGGGTATCGCGTAGGTCAGAAAATTAGGGGAAAATGTGGCATGCGTGCCTCTAACACGGCGGAAATTGTGTTTGAGAATTGCCTAGTACCTGTTACTCATTTAATCGGTATGGAAGGAGACTCAATCAAACATATGATGCGTAATTTAGAAATCGAGCGGGTAACTCTTGCTGCAATGAGCGTAGGAATCGCCCGCAGGGCTTTAACTATTATGAATACATATGCCTCCCAACGAGAGGCCTTTGGCAAACCCATTCGTGAGTTTGGTCAAATTCAAAAATTTATTGCGGAATCCTATGCCGAATATCAGGCAGCGCGATGTTACCTTTATCATACGGCGGCCCACTTAAATCTAACCCAAGAAGGCCAGCGTCTTGATAGCGATGGCGTAAAACTCTTTGCCACCACCATGGCAAAAAATGTGTGCGACCGAGCCATCCAAGTACTTGGGGGTTACGGTTATGTGAGTGAGTATATTGTAGAAAGGCTATGGCGCGATTCTAAGTTACTTGAAATTGGAGGAGGCACTTTAGAGGCCCACCAAAAGAACATAACGCGAGATCTTCGCACCATCGATGCTTTTTAAAAAACACCCCTTCATTTTGTCTCAAATTGAGCCATCCCCCCAGCTTGATGCATCTTGGGTGTGGAGTATTTTAAAGGGTTACCTAACTCCTCATCGAGTTCGTAAAATTGAGGAAGTCGTTAGCCAGCGCCGCTGGGATGTGCTACCCGTTTTTGAAAACCTTTATGATTCAGGCAACCTAAGTGCCGCCCTACGATCGGCGGAAGGGTTAGGTTTATGTCAAGCAGTGGTGATTCAAGAAAACAAACGCTGGAAGCTATCACAGCGTAGCTCCTCGGGGGCTGATAAGTGGATAGAACAAATCCGATTTGAGCAAACCGCCTTAGCCATCGATTTTTTCAAAAAGGCTGCCATTCCCATAGTCTGTACGACTTTGTCGGATCAGGCTTATGATGCCCGATCCTTCTCTTGGCCACGCCCCTGTGCCATTGTATTTGGGAATGAGCATGAGGGGGTTTCGCAGTCCTTTATAGCGGCTAGCGCCTATCAAGTTCACATACCTATGCTAGGCTTTGTTCAGAGTTTTAATATATCGGTGGCCTGTGCCCTAACCTTATGGCTAGCCTGCCATGCTCCGGATCATAACCCATCTCAATGGCGGCTGAACCATGACGACCAAACCTATTTAAAAGCCCTTTATGCAACTAAAACCCTAACCTCATCTGATCAAATTCTTTTCCGTCACTGGAATGAACAAAGAAGCAACCATTCAAAATCCAAACCCGACTAACGGCTAAATTCTCCAAGCGCAGAACCTACCCCTAAAGTTTTTTAATTTTTCAACGATGACTAAATTAGCGAAAAAAACAGGAGTCGTTTCCATGCCGTTCAATTATCACAAAAAACACCAAGACGATCAGGGGCATTTTTGGGCCTCTTACTCAGACTTGTTACTCGGAATGGGAGTCGTTTTTCTCCTGTTGTATGTTACCGCAAGCCTTACGGCAGGAACAAGTGGTATTCAGGCTCACCTGGAAAATCAAAAACTGGCCCGCGAAATCACTGATTTAAGAAACCAATTAAAAATGTATGAAAGTGTTAGAGACAACTACTTAAATGAACAAGCCACTCCCGATGAAAAAGAGCTATATATTGAGTTACTTGATAAGCTCACTCTTCTTGAAGAGGAAACCAAGCAAGGAGCCGAGAGATTAAAAAAAGCAATGCATGAACAACACAAAAAGCAAAAAGCTTTAAACAAATATCAACAATTGGTGCGCAACTTAATTAATGCCAATACGTTTGCCAAAACTCAAATTGCAAAAAGAGAAAAAGTAATTGAAAGCCAAGATCAAGAAATTGAGGAACAAAAAAGTAAAATTGAAGGACTACACGCTCAATTAGAAGAAAATCAAAGGGAAAAAGAGGCGGTCATGCGCCAACTGAGAAACCAAGCTCAGAAGTTACGACAAGCCTATGAACAAAATCAAATTACAGAGGCACAATACCAAAAGCGTCTAGCCGAGTTAAAAAAACAAAATGCTGATCAGTTAGCAAAACTAGAAGCCAATGCAAACAATTTACGTGGCCAATTGGCTCAAGCAGAGAAGACTCTTGATGATCTTAATAAGGAGTTGATTGCTACTAAGCAAATTGCAAAAGGCCTAGGAGATGAATTAAGCCGAACACGTTCAGAGCTTGGGGAAAAAGAATCAAAAATTGCTGACTTAAAGGGAAAATTAGGAGATGCCGAAAAAAATGTACAGCGCTTGCAGGCAGAATTGAACGCTCGTAAAAAAGTCGCGGAAGACATAAAAAAAGCATTTGCAAAGAAGGGGATCAAGGCTGAAGTTCTTGGTAACGGTGATGTCATCATCGATTTTGGCGAACACCATTTTGATAATGACTCCGCAAGATTAAAAGAAGAAATGAAGGCGATCGTTCGAAAGGCAATACCAGCCTACGCCCAATCACTCTTCACCAATAAAGAAATAACCGATAAAATTACCTCAATCGAAATAGTAGGATTTGCCTCACCAACTTACAAAGGTAAGTTTATTGATCCAAACAGCTCTCTGAAAAAAGATAAAGAAGCACTTGCTTACAACATGGACCTAAGTTATCGGCGCGCCAAATCGATTTATGAGTACACCTTTCACAATGAAGACATCAAATTTCCTTATCAAGAAAAAATGTTACCTCTCGTAAAAGTTTCTGCGCGAAGCTTCTTGGAAATGTTCGACGAAAAACGACGGCCATCTAACTTCGAAGAATATTGTCGCAAGAATGACTGTAATAAAGCTAGAAGGGTAATGATTAGATTTAATATAGACACAACAAAGTAAAAGGGGGTACCCATGGAAGTATCAAGGAAAATAGGCGAAATATTCGTTCTGTATTTGCCATATATTATGTTAACGACTTTAGCTATAGGTATCTTTCTTAGAACAACAATCTTTTTTACACTCCGTCGCTATGAGTTGTTCATTCGAGAGTTCGAAAAGCGGGTGAATCGAAGCCTAGAATTCAAAGAACATAAAATCAGCTTTTATCAAGAGGCAAAACATCTTTTAGAAAAAAGTTACTACGAATATTTTGCAATCCGGGAAAAGCTTAAGAGAAGGAAATATGATGCCGTTGCAACCCTTGTTGATCGGGTATTTATGATAAGACAAGGAATAGCTTGGTTTATTCAAGACACTTTACAACAATTACGCACCTTGAAATGGACCAAAGAAATTCCCGATTTTACAAATATTTCAAGATCAAGCTTTCACAAAAATCCATTTTTCCATAAATCCATTGGTATTTTCCCTGTCGCTGCAACCACCGATATGACCAATATTTTTCCAGGCCTCTTTGTCGTTTGTGGTATTTTGGGTACCTTTATTGGAATCAGTAAAGGTCTGCCCGAATTGGCTGGCATGAGCGTTACAAACGTTGAAAATAGTAGACTTATTATGGATCGTTTTCTTAATGAAGTTTCTTACGCAATGAAGGCTTCCATTTTAGGTATTACTTCATCGATTATAATGAACCTTTACAATACTTGGCTTTCACCAGAAAGAGTGTACATATCTATTAATGATCGCCTTGATAATTCCCTCACTATGCTGTGGCACCATTCTGACAATAACGATATCCCAAGTAAAATATTCGAAGACGAACACATAGCCGCAGACGATATGTTGGCTCACCAAATACTGGAAAAAGATTTGGCTGCCAATCCAAGAGGGAGAGCTCTTGAAGAAACAAAAAACAAAAAAGCCTCATAGAATTTTATTAAACAGATTATGATATGAACAAGGACAAAGTTCTATTACTTCGATTGCAACGCACTAATGAGAGTTTCACTACTCTTGTTACTTCGCGCCTTTTCACTATAGGCCGCTCACCTGACTGTCACGTTGTAATTAACGACAATAATGTTAGCAGAATACATATCCATGTAAAGTGGCTAGATCACTCAATACAAATTAAAGACAATAACTCCACAAACGGGACTTATCTTAACGAAAAATTATGTAAAGAAAATGTATTTTTTGAGGTAAAACCAGGTGACATTATCGAAATTGGTAACACCGATATAAAAATCACAATGGATATTATAGAAATTGTCCGAGAAAATAAAAGTCCTGAAAAAGGAACCCTTCTCCCATTACTATCAAAAAAACATGACCAGGAAGCACTATTTAATCAAGCATTAGCAGACGCCGAGGCTCGAGCACAACTCGTTTATGAGACAAAAAAACAAGAGTATGAAAATTTATTTAATCAGAAAATGTCTGTAATAAACGAAGAAATAGCCAAAAGAAGACAAGACCTATTGGCTCAATTAGAAAAGGAGAAAGATAAGTATATTGAAGACGCAGTTCGTGTCTATCTCGATGAAGCGCGAAGGAAGTTTCAAGAGGAGAAAAAAAGCGAATTAGACAAACTCAGAAAAGAATTTATAGAAGACAATGAATATGAAATTGAACAATTGAAAAATAAAAAAACAGAAATTATGTCATTAATTGAGAAACTTAAACAAGAGCAAGAACATGAGCTCAATACATTAAACAAAATCAATAAAGAAAGACTTTCGCTAGATGAGGAAAAAAAGATAGCACTTCGCGAATTAGAAGAAATCGAAACCAAAAAAAAAGCTGTTCAGTCACTAATTGACATTCAACAAGAGGAAGAAAAGAAACTATCCGATTCCATCTATAAAAAGAACAAAGAATTGAGAGAAATTGAAGAAAAAATAAAAGAAACTCAATTAGCAAAAGAAACCGAACTTTCAAGATTAGATAACAAGATTAATTTGAAAAAAGAAGAATTAGAGGAACAAATTTCCAAAATGGAAAGAATATTTGAAAGTTTGCAAAATAAAAAAACAAAATTCGAATCTGAAGCAGAGGCTGCTTATCAAAAATACGATGAAAATTTGAAAAGACTTGAAGATTTAAATGACCAATTAAAAAAACAAATAGCAGAAAAAGATCGAATTTCGCAAGAAGTTGAGAAATTGGAAAAAAAACAAAACTCACTAATTAAACTGATTGAAAAGCAAAATGAAGAAGAAAAAAATCTATCTGATAAAATTCAAAAACTTCAAGATAAAATTTCCGAAATGGAACAAAACAGTAAATATCAGGAACAGGAATGTGACCGTAGAAAAAAACAATTAGAAAAAGAAATTAATGACATTGAACTAAAAAAGGAGAAATATCAACAAAACTTAAAAGAAACTAAGAATCTGTTACTAGTCGAAAGTGGTCAGCTAGAACAATTAAGAAGTGAAATTAAATCTCTTAATGATGAAAAAGAGCGGATCAAAGAAGAAATTATGGATCTTGAGGATCAGAAGGAATCATTACAAAAATCGTTAGATCGTCAAAAGCTTGATGCCAGTACTTTTTTAGAAAAAGTAAAAGCAAAGTCCGAAGAGCTACACTCCATTGAAACGGCTATTAAAGAAAAAGAACAAGAATTCAAAAGAACTCAAGAAATTCTGGAACAAAACAAACAGATTGTTGAACAATCAAACCAAAAAAAACTGACGGCACTTGAGGAACTAAAAGAAGTTGAGCTTAAACTAGAACAAGTACGTCAAGAATACACCATAAAATCTAAAGAAATTCAACGCAAATTAGATGCAGAAAGAGTAGCACTGGAAAATGAACATAAAACGTTCCTTGACATGCTCAATCAGGAAAAACAAAGCAAATCGTCTGAAATAAAAATCGAAATAGAAAATAAGAAAAAAGAACTGGATAGTTTACTCAATAAAAAATATGAACTGGAATCCCAATTAAACAAACTAAACGCAGAAATCGCCAATCGTAATCACATCATTGATCATGAATTTAAGAAAAAAAATGCAGAATTAGAGGAATTAACCAAAAAAATAGCAAAAGCAAAACAAGACTTAGAGGCTTTCGAAGCAAGCTATCGCAGTCGACATGATGAATATGAGCAACTTCAACGTCAGATTCAATCTCTTAAGTCAGACAGTCAAAAAAAGATTTTAGAGTCGATTCAGGAACAAGAAAAGAAAATGCGGGAATTATTGGCATCAAAGGAACAAGAGGAAATGGCTCGCATCAATGCTTTAATCACCGAGCGCTTAAAAGAGGTGCAAACCAAGAAAGGAGAAATTATTACCAGCCAACTGTTAGAACTAAAAAAATCTCTACCAGAATTAGCTGATGATCGTTTTGATGAAAATATCAAAAAAAGCCTCGATTCCGGCATTGAACGAGCCATTAATTCCATACAAATTTCCTCTAACGTCCCCAAAGATGTTACTAAAAAGCACTATTCTCAAAAAGCCTATCGTTCGGCTGTTGCCTCCTCTTTTGTTATTGGAATTTTGTGCGCAGTTGTGTTTTACTCCATTCGAGATCATCTGGCCCAACTTGACTACAACGCCAAACTGGAAGCAGAAAGAGCCAAGAAACAGAAAGAATATGAGGCCCGACGCTTCCGTCCTCCCAAAACAAACGAATGGAAGTCCAACTATGTTGATTTAGTCATCTATACCGATCAATTTGTTGAGCGCTACAAAGATGAAAGATATATCAACGGTTTACGTGACTATCTGATGGATCAAATGTTCAATATTTACCGTATTAAAGAAGAAGACACACTAAAGGCGTTGGCGAAAGTGCAAACCCTAGTTTCTACCCTTCATGAAAAATTCTTAAACATTCATCCAGACTTCGTCGATGCCAATATACAAAAAATGAGGGAAATGGAACAAGAAATGCTCAATGAAATTGAAAAACTACTTGGTTCAGAGGTACGGGTTGAAGCATTGTTTAAATTTCAAAAAAAATATTTTGAAGATTACGTAGTCCTAGCTCAATAATTTCCTTCTTCCCCTTCTTAATCAAATCCTGACGTGACTGTGATGAAAAATCTTTAAACATTTATGGCGTAATTACTGTTAAACGATTATAAAACTTTTGCTAGAGCATTAAAGGAACAGATAAGAATTTATGGCGGCCAGTTCGTCTCCGAAAAGAAGTCACACAAGACTGATTGGGGCACTCATCGTAACGGTAACCCATCTTTTTGGGGGATTTTTACCCTCAAAAACCTTTGCAGGCAAAAGAAATGTAGTCAGTGTTGATGGCAGTAGTACTTTGTTTCCTCTGACTGAAGCCGTTTCCGAGGAATTTCAACGAGCGAAGCGGGGATCAATTCGGGTCATCGTAGGGATATCTGGTACCGGGGGGGGCTTTAAAAAGTTTTGCCGAGGCAGCATTGATGTGCAAAATGCTTCGCGACCCATATCAGAAGATGAAAGGAAAAAATGCGAAGCTTCAAAAATAACCTACTTTGAACTTCCCGTGGCTTACGATGCTATCGTTGTGGTCACTCATCCTAAAAATGATTGGATTAATGAAATTACCATAGATCAATTAAAAAAAATCTGGGAGCCGTCGGCACAAAGTAAAATTTTGTGGTGGTCTGACATAGATCCTAAGTTTCCAAAGAAAAAATTAAACCTTTACGGACCAGGTACTGACTCTGGAACTTTTGATTACTTTACTGAGGCCATTGTAGGAAAGGCCCGATCGAGCCGCGGAGACTATAGTGCAAGTGAAGATGATAATACAACCGTTCAAGGGGTGATTCAAGACGAAGGGAGCCTTGGTTACTTAGGTTTTGCCTATTTTTTAGCAAATAAAGAAAAATTAAAGGCTCTTAAAATTATTCCACATGGACAAAAAAACGGAGTATTACCTTCAATTCAAACCATTGCCGATGGTAGCTATCAACCACTATCTCGGCCTTTGTTTATTTATGTAAACGCTCAATCAGTGGAATCAAAGCCCTGGGTAAAAGAATTTGTCTCCTTTTACTTAAATGAAGCCTCCAAACTCGCCATTGAAACTTATTTTACCCCCTTAAACGAACAGATTATTCAGTTAGTTAAGCAACGCTTTGAAAAGAAAGCACTAGGCACCAGCTATTATGATCATAAATTATCTCAAAGATTGAATGAGGCCTTAGCCCGTGAGACAAAGCTCTAATAAATTATCGATCTCACACCAACTGAAACGTCTCATCGAACATCGCAAAATAACTGAACGTTGGGTAACAACTTTGTTCTTTGGGGTTTCTCTAACCTCAATTATTACTATCTTTCTCATTGCCTTTACCTTATTTGCCGAATCAATTCCCTTTTTTGAACAAGTGTCATTTTTTGAATTTCTTACTGCCCCTGAATGGACCCCATTATTCGAAAATCCAAAATTTGGGATCATGCCCCTTGTAGCCGCCACATTAACCACAACATGGATAGCTATAGTTGTTGCTACCCTATTAGGGGTAACCCTAGCCTGTTTTTTGAGCGAATTTGCTTCCCCATGGTTAAGAGAGACCATTAAACCAATTTTAGAAATTTTAGCAGGAATACCCACCATCGTTTATGGTTACTTTGCATTAATTTATGTTACTCCGTTTTTACAAACGTTTATTAAGGATTTGCCCGGATTTAACATGCTTTCAGCCGGATTAGTCATGGGATTAATGATCACTCCCTATTTAACCTCACTTATTGAAGATGCCCTATCGAGTGTTGGGCCGGAATTACGTGAGGGTAGCTTAGCTTTAGGAGCCTCCCGTGTGGAAACAATTTTCTTAGTATTGTTACCACAAATTAAAAGTTCCTTAATCGCCTCTTTGATACTCGCTGTATCAAGAGCCTTGGGAGAAACTATGATCGTTACCATCGCAGCTGGAAGCATGGCCGCCCTTTCTTGGAACCCATTAACTCCTGGACAGACCCTAACTGCCTTTATTGCCCAAATCAGCCTTGGCGACTCCCCTCACGGATCATTAAGTTATCAAGCTATGTACGCGGTGGGTTTTGTTTTATTTGTGATGACCCTTATCCTAAATGTCATTAGTTTTTTTATTCGAAATCGAAAAGTGTGAGGTGCTAATGGGAATTTTTTCTGCTAATAAGAGTCTGCAAGATCGCATATTTCTGGGAGTTAGTGTGGTTGTTTTGATCTTCGTGTTAGGAATCATCTTTGCACTTTTTGGAGGTCTTATTAATCAAGGATTAGATCGATTAAATTGGGACTTTATGTTTTCCTTTCCTTCCCGAAATCCCCAAAAAGCAGGAATTTATTCTGCCTGGGTGGGATCTATACTGGTCATTTTAGTTACCGCTATTTGTTCAGTAATTATTGGAGTAATCACTGGCCTCTATTTGGAGGAATATGCCCCAAAAAATTGGATGACCCAAATTATTGAATTGGCCATAGCGAACATGGCGGGAGTCCCATCTATTACCTTTGGTCTTTTAGCCTTGAGTTTTTTTGTGATTCGGCTAGATTTTGGAGAAAGCATATTAACTGCCGGATTAACCCTAACCTTACTCGTGTTACCGATTATTATCGTTGCCACCCGTGAATCTCTTCGCTCTATACCTCTTTCCATCAGAGAGGCAGTTTATTCTTTAGGCGCTAGCCGTTACCAAGTTATTCGTGATCATTTGTTACCCTACAGTTTACACGGAATTTTAACCGGGGTAATTTTAGCAATTTCTCGGGCCATCGGAGAAACCGCTCCCCTAATCGCTATAGGAGCTCTTACTTTTATTGCGTTTTTGCCACAACCTCCGTTAGAAGAACAATTTCCTTTTGTTAATTTTGATTGGTTATTTGATAATTTCACTGTTTTGCCCATTCAAATGTACAACTGGATTAGTCGGCCCCAAGAAAAGTTTCACGTAAATGCGGCAGCTACTGGGATTGTTTTGTTGATCATTACCACTTTGCTCAATTTGATGGCACAGATTATTCGGTTTTATTTTCGTAAAAAATACTCTCGACAAAGTTTTTAAATATTATGTAATTAATTTGGGGGAACAAGCATGAATCAAAATCCGGTGAAGGCGGAAATAAAAAATTTTAGTTTCTTCTATCGCGATAAAAAGGCGGTTAGTAACGTAAGCTTTCCCTTGTATGAAAGACAGGTTACTGCACTCATTGGACCATCAGGATGTGGAAAGTCCACGCTGCTTAGAAGCTTTAATCGTATGCATGATCTTTATAAGGGACACCGCACTGAGGGAGAAATCCGTCTAATGCCGGATAATATTAACTTATTAGATCCCAAGTATGAGGCTACTTTCATCCGGATGCGCATAGGTATGGTGTTCCAAAAACCTAACCCCTTTCCTAAAACCATCTTCGAGAACGTGGTTTACGGATTAAAAATTCGCGGCATTAAAAAACGATCTGTGCTTGAAGAAAAATGTGAAAGGGCCCTACGTCAGGCAGGACTGTGGGACGAGGTTAAAGATCGCTTAAAGCAATCAGCCCTTAGTTTATCCGGAGGACAGCAACAACGACTATGTATTGCCCGAGCTTTGGCTGTAGGTCCAGAAATTCTACTACTTGATGAGCCAACTTCTGCCTTAGACCCCATTTCTACTAGTCGCATCGAAAATTTACTTAGCGATTTAAAAAAAGACGTTACCATACTAATTGTTACTCATAACTTACAACAGGCCGCTCGAGTTTCTGAATTTACCGCGTTTATGTACCTAGGAGAGTTAATTGAATTTAACGAAACGCGAATCATCTTTACCAACCCCAAAAATCTGCAAACGGAAAAATACGTTACCGGTCACTTTGGATGAAAACATCATCCACCTGGAACTTTGATAGTGGAGGCAATAAATGACTTGCTTTTATGTTACCTTGCGCCGTCAACATGGATTCTTGAATAAATGGAATCTCTTCCTCTAAATCCTCTAACAACTGTTTCATACGACGCCGTTTGAGATTTTCTTGAGATCCGCACAAATTACAAGGAATCACAGGAATGTTCCAAGCATCTCGCAGTGTTATTAAATCTTTTTCGGCCACATACACTAAGGGACGAATCACTATGTTGCGTCCATCATCAGAACGTAACTTGGGTGGCATGCTGGCGAGTTTTCCCGTATAAAATAAGTTTAAAAGTAGGGTAACATTGAAATCATCACGATGGTGACCCAACGCTAGTTTGGTAAAACCGTGCTCTACTGCAAAATCATAGAGTATCGCCCGACGCATCCTCGAACATAAAACACAATAAGTTGATCCCGGAGGGGTCTTTGCCTGAACGACAGAATAGGTATCCCTTTCAATGACATGAAGCCTAACGCCCAAATCCTGCTGCACCCATTGGGCAAATCGGTCCGCATTAAAGCCGGGTTGTTTTTGATCTAGAATGACCGCCTCCAAAGTATAGGGATAGGGAGCCCGTCTTTGAATTTCGGTCAATAGCGCCAGCATAATGCTGGAATCCTTTCCACCCGACACACACACCATGATGTGATCATTGGGTTCGATTAAGTGAAAATCGCTAATGGCTTTTACCATTTTTTTTCTCACCTGAACCGCAACGGGATGTCTAAAGTCAATGCCCATAGGTTTTTAGTGATAGGTCAAAAGTGGTCATCGGGCAATAAAATTGAGGACAAAGCCAACTCAGTCAGG
>JANWYU010000002.1 GCA_025055135.1 Pseudobdellovibrionaceae bacterium
TAGTTAAAACTATAGTCAATGTGGAATGTGTATTTTTGAAAGGAACTTTGCTCTAAATCATAATGCTTTCGCAACTCTGGGTTGGGGTTTTCAAAATCAACAGGTGCCAAAAGTACCAAATATTTAATACCCAATCTTAAGAAATATTGGTAATCAATTAGTGGAGCTTGAGAAAAATCTGCTGGCAGGTAACGCCATTGAAATTGAAATTTTTGAGCCAAATACCTAACGTAAAATACCTGACTTTGAGTTAAAACATATATTTTCTCAGAATCCCCTTTAGCATCTGACATGGCTTTTTGAATTGGGAGACTTGCAAACCGACTCAAAACTGGAGATTTATCTAAATACAATCGATAAATAATGAATCCATTTGAAAGCAAAGCCCAACTCAAACCCAGATAAAAAATCACTTTCGCTTTAGGTATAGCCTGGAGACTCGCGGTTACTAGGAGAGCAAAAATACAAGAAAACGCCACAAAATGAGTCAGGGTAGCACTCCATCCCATTAAAAAAATGCCAAAAAGCAGTAACCAAAAATATTTTTTTATTTGCGGCCTATTGAAAAGGCCCCTCAACTGCCATGCAAAAACAACGCTCCAAACGAAACTCAGCGGAGTATCTTTGTTTAATTGAAGAAAGGCCAAGCCTAAATCATTAAAGTGCCTAATGGAAAAAAAAGGAATTTCACCCCAAAATGGGACAAACCAGATTAAAACACTTTGTACATATTGAGTAACCCAATAATAGATACCCCTCTCCCAAAAATAAGAACCCTTATGTAAAAATTGGCTCCAACTTCCGAAGGTCGTTAACAATACCCCTAATAAAACCAAGGAGGCCAATTCCGGCCAAATCTTTCGAAATCGAAATCGCTCCACAAAAATGATCTTCCAAAAAGTAACGACCCGAAAAACCGCATAGTAAAGCATTCCTGAAAGTAAAGTAAAAGACCTCCAAAAGACCCATCCCCGCACCTCCACAAAAAGATAAAAAACCCATAACCACCCCGTATTCATGGGACCCAAGGCGGTAGTCATAAAAAAATGATAGGGCATAGATAAAAGAATTAAAAAGGCCCTGCGAGCCCACAAACCATCAAACAAAGAACGGGCTAACCAATAAAAACACAAAAGCTCTAACCCGGAAAAGAAAAATGCTAGCCATCGAGGAGAAATCGAAAAAGAGTCAATAAAACCAAAAAGGTAGGCGGCGGGTGTTTCCCAAGTGGGTAAATTTTGATCCGTCAAAAGAAGAAACTTTCCTTCCGATAACCACTGTTTGCCCCAGTATAAAACAATAACCTCATCTCCGTCCCAACGATCTTGCATTACCCAGACTAAGAGAATGCGTAAAATAAAAAAAATTATAATAAAAAAAACATCTATCACCAAATTGGAAAAGCACAGTCTAGAAAGAAAGGACATTTGCTTTTAACCGCGAATAGTACTGAACAATTTGCTTCTTGGTAACTTTTTCCGTAAAGGTTATTCGATACACCAGTCTACTGGCTCCAGTAACATTAAACTCCCCATTTGGCTCCACACCGTACAATCTATCTATTTCGGGAATTTTATAATACTCTACGACAAATTCACATTCCGAACTGGACAGTGCAACCCTTTGGCCCATCATAGAATAACATCGGGAAAATACCCCCTTTGATTTAAAACTATCCTTCAACTTAACAAAATCCAAATCCATTGAATAAATATAGGCAATACCATCATCGCTGCGATAGGGAATAAAGTCCATTTCCTGATAAATATCGTAATCAATTAATGACAAAATCTTTAAAATCTCGGCCTTCTGTAGAATCTCTTCCGTTTGCTCCTCTAGGTAATTGTTGAGATACATCATGGCTACCGCCGTAATGCCCACAATCCCAATAGCCACCATCGTTTCGACAATTGTAAGTCCCCGGCTTTTCATTTTATGCGTTCTAATCATTCTCCACCTCTAACGGATTCTTCCATAGTAACATGTTCATCAAAGGCACCCCAATCCCGACCTGGATTGATTGGATTTGTCGAGATATCGCTCCCAACGTTGTAGCATCAGGGATCCCCGGGAGTCCTTCTCGTAATTGGCCCATACTATAAAAGAAAGTTCCAGGCTGTACCGAGATATGTCCCCCGAATATAACTCCATAAATTCGTAGGCCTCGTGATGAACCTCCAGTAAAAAACATAACTGGGCTAGCAACAAACACGTGAGTGCCACTAGCCTCAATCTGTTCCACCCCTCCTGAAATGACAAAATTGTTGGGAGCCGATGGAACACAGCTTATAGCCTTAATTGGCGGATTGAGATCGGGGGGCTTTTGATAGTAGTAGGAGCCACTTGTGGCAATTATTTTTAAATTCGAACAAAAATTATTTAGATTTTTAATATAATCCTTAATGCCATAGGCTATAGAACCAATCGAAGGCGGATGTTTACAATAAATTTCGGAGTGATTGACCGTAACAATACCCTCTTTAGAACAATCACCATCAAAAATCAAACGTGAGGCTGGAAAATTTTGTATAATCCCTCTTTTAAATTTTTCTTTAATGACTTCATACCTACTTTCCGGATCTGTTATTTTTTCCAATTCAGTTAATCTGCCAGTAATGTACACTGGACCATAAAACACTGGTAAGTCCTTAACAGGCACATCGATATCCCCATTAAAAAATATCCGACCATAAAATCTTGTTGTTTGGTCACCAAACTGAACTGCTTTTTGAAAGCTACGGGTCGGAAGCCCTTTTTCATCGATGGGATAAGGGATAAACAAAGAGAAATCTCTTATTGTAGGGGCAGCAACTACATAGTGTTGTATCTCATGAAAGTGCATCCTCCGCAATCCCACCCTAAAACTCATAGTTGCTTCAATCGTCACAAATCGTTCGTTTCTAGCTGATTCAGTACTGTTACCAAATGAAGAGAAAATAAATTTTAAGAATAGCTTCGGTGAATAGTCTTTAACGAAATTAATAAAAAAATCACTGTTGTGAAACCAAAATCTCTGATTTTTTAGAGTAAACAACGAGGAGGTAAGATCGAACTCCACTTGGTAACGTCCATTACCTAATTCCTTAAGCACCGCTATTTTAGTTGCACCCGGTTCTAAATCAATGGAGGCTCCAACCTTTTTAAACCGATTAACAACGCCCGATTCTTTCCAATGTCGAAAAAGCACTGATTCCAACATCTCCCCATCAAAGTTAGGATGACGCCAATAAAAGGGACAAAAAACCGAATCTCCATTCACCTTAAGATCTCCTAATTGCACCGCATGGGCATCATACCCTCCACAAGCATTCGATATCATAACATTTCTTGGGGCATCTAAAGAACCTATTCCCTGTCTGTTCAAATCAATCAAAGCAGCTCGTCGTTCGTCGCTAACCTCAAGTGGCCTATTGATATAAATGACCCGCTCCTGGCTTAACAGATATTTCCCCAATTCCACAACATTTTTTAAAATCAATCTGGCCTGAAAAACATTGATTTGGTCTTGAACTTGAATACGCGCAGAGGAAACAAGATGGATGCTTAAATATAAAAGGACACCGAAAATAACGGTCCCTAAAAGAGACCATACAATGACATTCCCTCGATATTGCCATAATTTTACAGGAAAAATAACTTTTTCTTCTCTCACCATAGAAGTATGCCCATTAAGCTTTAATATTAGTTGCAATCAACGTAAGCTCCATAAGGTTCAGCCGCACCGTCAGGAAATCGATCAAAGCCACCCACCTTAAAAATATCTACTCTATAAGGATACAAATAAATGCGTCTGAGCTGTGCCGAAGGGGATGGGGGTATCCTGCAATCGTCTCCAAGCCCTCTGCTTCTATAATCGGGACTTGAATTCCACTCACACCCTTTAGAAGGATCAAAACTAAAGTTACCAAAGGACGGTGCTTCAAGTCCCACCCCCACTACGTGTGAAGCGATATTCTTAAAATTAATCGAACGCTGGTTACTAAGCCGCTTTGAACAACTAGGATAATGACTCGACTTAAATCGGAAGCGGGAGGGAGTTATCAACTCAAGACCCGTACAATCTAAGGTTCGAATAGAACCTAAACTTTCGTCAAAGAAAGTAAGATTTCCTTGTAATTTAATTGACCCCGTTACACCACAAGTAAAAACATCAAAGCCTGTCGCCTTGTTGAAAAAGAATAGAGTTCCTTGATCAACTGGATCATTATCATAAAAGGCATCATGACCAGGATAGGGACCCAATGTTTTTGCATTATGTAAAAAACACGATATACGTGATTGAGGTGTATTCTTTAATAAATTTACCTGCACGTAAGCTCCCGTTAAATGCTCAGAGACCCTAATCTCTAGAACATACCCCAACATATTTCGCCAACTGTTCCTTGAAGGATGAGGTCTTATCGCGTTAGGCCTTAGTTCAGCACTGATCAAGCAACTTGGATACTTCATCTTACCTGAAAATGTTCCCGATCCAGAGTAGGGGTTACGTAGCCCATCAACAGGGTTTAAGCGATAGCGCACGTAAAAAATATTTTTAGGCAGTAAACCATATTTTTTAAAAGCCTGGGGTAAAAAATTAACAGATATAGTAAAAAACATTTCACCTCCCCGTAAAGAAGGTAAAAAAAGATTGTAAATCCAAAGCGCCTCAAAATGAGCAGACTCAACAAAACTCGCCAAAACATCCCGGGAGATGGGACTACCACCTCCAGAGAACGTAATACGAAGTAACGTATTATCTAATAAAGAGTAACGAACAGGTATCAACTTACTTGCCACAATCACTGACTTTTTATCCACTCTAAAAATATCAACCAAAGGTCGAGAGATAAATGTCTCAACACAAGCATACTCCGGAATGGCCATTTTATAGGGAATGAGGGTAATTTCATTAGTCACCGAATCCACCTTATCAACCAAAAACAATCCTGCCGGCTCTTCTGAATTAAAATAACTTAGCAGCAGAATATCATCTACACGAAACGCGTACGGATCAGTCACCACTAAACCTCTACTTATGGGATTATATGAAACTATTTGTGAATAACGGGCTGTAATAAAGTCTAAATGATCCCCTGTACTAACCAACTTAACTTGTTCCCCTCTAAAACCAAGCATCTCAGGCCCATGTAAAAAGTGATCATAACCTTTACATCGAAAAAATCCCATTTTATGAAAAAATGAATTTTTAAGGTCCTCAGTTAGTTGGACTTGTAAAAAAGCAGCTTCTTGACTCATTTCAACACGTTTCTCACCCCTTGAAAACACTCTATAAATTGCGGATGTCTGCTGAGTAAAAAAATAGACGACCGCCCCAAAAATAGACAAAGCAACCACGAGTTCAACTAAGGAAAGGCCGCGAACGCGCCCTAATCTACTCTGCATAACCATATCCCTTGAAATAATAATCCCCAAAATTCAAAATTTTACCCCATCGGCTGTTAAAATATGTCGAGTACAAAGTTTGCCCTTCGACACCCTCCTGTGTATATTGGACGAAATCAGTATTTAAAGAGGTGACTCCCCAATCAGATAAGTTCTGCAACTCCTGTAAATCTGCTATTCCGTCACGATTCTCATCAAACCATAATCGAAGACGCTTATAAAGCCTATCACCCGCATCAATTTTTCCATCATGGTTACTATCTAAAGCCTTCAGTGCTTCAAATCCATGAGCGTAATTACCATAGTTACCAAACAATTGTTTTATCGATTTTACTGCCCCCCGCTCATCAGGAAGCACTAAGAAAGCCACCTCTTGAACATTAAGTGGCCAATCAACTCGCATTTTTTTACCTTTACCCTCAATATCAAAAGGAACAGCCATTCGTTCATCTCTAGAAATTTTAATACCATTACCCATCACATCAATGATTATAGGCGACCAAGAAACGGACACATGGGAGTACTCAAAACCAGAATTTGGACAAATAGGAGCAGTAAACCTTCCTGCTACGTTACCTAATCCCGGACAACTGGTTGGAGCTATATTGTCTGAACTACAAAAATGGCCTGGAGGCGTGCTGACTCCATCACATTCTTTCGATCCAAAATAGCGAACCTCAAAGTTCACCTCGTTAACGCACTCTGCGGGAGCTTTTGTCTTTATAAAACTAAAAATCGGCCTTCTACTATTTGAAACATCCTGATCTACTGGTAGCACTGAAGTGGTATTAAATAGACTCTTTCCTAAATTTAATGCATCATCCTCAAAGCGACAAGGAATGCATCCGTAACCCAATGCTGCATGTCCGTTAACTAAAGCTGCAGGATAGCTCGTAAAGGGAAGAGGATGGCTTCCTCCAAACCTAGGATTATAAGGTAAAACCCCCTGACCCTCTAAGGTAGCAGTAACGGCCACCCCTGATCGGTTATTGATCACACTACAACCTAAGGCTGCGATCATTTGCATATTATACCCACTAAAACGAATAGCCAAATTTTGATCACACTCATTTAAAGTTTCCCTTACCAGACATGATGGTCGATAACTAATTTCTGTTACCAACACTTCAGTTGTCGTAGTCTTTTCTACTACTGAACACGAGTAACGATTGCCACTACCTGAACAGACCGTTTCTTCGGTAACTACAACCTTAGGCACTACTCTAGTGGTTTCCGTGCGACAGCTTAAATGACTACTAAACGGATCAGTTTGAGCCGATACTCCCGTTTTCGACATAGAAACTTCCCAACAATCTCTCAAAATTCCAGGATTCTTAGGGATACAACGATTACCCTGATTAAGTCTTTTTAAGTTTTCAGGATATTCGTGAACCGCCGTCTCTGGAACAAGATGCAGAACATCTAGGTTGACTCGACCTGCTAGTAAATCTTCGGCCGTAAAGGTTCTAGAAAATAAACAAAGGGTTTGAGATCTTAAAGAGTTAGGTAATGGTTTCCCATCATCTCGAATAGGAGGAGTAAATTGAAAAAATGGCGAACAGGAGGCATTCACAAAAGGAATCACTTGATCAAAGGGAATTTCATCAGTCGTATAAGGGCTAAACTCAAAAAAAGTGGGCTTGGAATAAGCATCTCTCAAATTAGTTGATATAGTCGTAAACCCCACCGTCCTTCTGCTAATAATGGGTTTTGGCAAAAACATTTGAAAAACAACC
This sequence comes from Pseudobdellovibrionaceae bacterium, assembly GCA_025055135.1. Lineage (GTDB taxonomy): Bacteria > Bdellovibrionota > Bdellovibrionia > Bdellovibrionales > Bdellovibrionaceae > JANWYU01. Next base: position 7,122 of record JANWYU010000002.1, read on the forward strand.
AAATCACCAGGTAACAGCTCTGGACGACCTATGGGCCTTAGCTGGGTAACATGATAACTATTGGGATCAACCACCCCGTAATAGAGAGAATTTCCTACACCTAACCCTGATCCCCCTGGAACAAATTTACGAACCACAATGATGGGAGATAAATATTTTTGTTTATGGGTCGGGGGTATTATAATGTTACCTGCAGGATTAAAAGCAATGGCTCCATTACTTGCTGCACCCGCATTTAAAATACCTTTAAAAGGAACCTCTGGTACCGTGAATTTGGCTTTTAATCCTGGAATCCGAACCAAAATCTTATTTTCAAAAGCTGTGTTCGTCTTATCAAAAAAATAGTAACGCTTTAAATCATTAAAAAACCGACAGTCACTATAACCATTAATTCTAATGGTTTCTGGAAACGAGATTGGGGTCACTCGCAAAGAACAACTAAATCGTTTACCCAGGGGAGTCCGAATGGACGCTGTCACAACCCCCTCTACAGGATGATTCCAACTCCCTAACGAATTAGGTCCACCAGAATAGCTCACCGTCACATCCGCAAGGGTAAGATGGCCACTACCCCCCTCTAAAATAGGGGTAAAAACCAAAACTTCATTAGTTGTGTTTACTTTAGGAGGTACGTCGGAAGTGTAATTGGATAAAGCACCAGAAACCGTCAACCGACAAGAAGTAGGCTCAGCAAGTCCAGCGGAGATCACAATAGGCTCATCAGTAGGCCAAACTTCTTTCATATCACTTAATATTTCTCCCACCGACCATCTGAATTGAAATCTAAGCTCCCGAGCCCGCAACCGCCTCTCGGCAGTTTCACTCTTATTCCAGATAAAAACCTCCGGCTTGAGCTTTTTTGAATGATCTGAGATATCAAATAGACTCCAAGAACCCACTGTTGTTAAAAATTTTAAGGGATACTCAGGACCAGTAGTAACCCATCCTCCAGGATCGATAACACAAAGATCTGGACTCGTTTCAGAACACTTAGGAAGAGCCGTGACCAACCTTGCTTGAACTTTCACCAATGGTACAAAATCTGGTAACACATCTGGATCCTTCACTACTTGACAATGAGGAGAAATGCGCTGCACACTAGGAACCACACCAGTGAAATTTTTAAAATGTTTATCTAATAAAGAATATATGGCATGAGAAGCCAATTTCGATTTCAATTCATTCATAGTAATCTCTTGAACCTCTAATTCACATTGGACGGTTAAATTAATTGGCTCACACGTGTGGGTGGGAGGCTCTAAAACGCCATCATTACATTTTGTCCTGATGATCCCTGAATGAAATTTTTGATTATCAAGGACAGGAACATTCCGACAGCTTTCTTCGTATTCCTGATCGTGATTTAACTCTGGAACAGAAAAAGAATAGGTTTTTCCTAGTCTTGCTTTAACTTTAAGCGCAATAAGATCCCATTAATCCTAATTACTAATGAAGCACCTATGGAATGGAACATTCTTATTCCCCCAACAAAGTTTTCTTACATTTTTAATTCAAATAAATAAACTTTAAACACTCAAACTAAAGTATATTGATACCCAAAATTTAAACCTAGCTATAATAAAAAATTAACCAAAACGAAACAGCGAGTGACTAAAACTTGATCACAGCGCTTTAGCCGAAATAACCAAAATGATTCATTAATCAAAGAAAGCCCCAAAAAATTTAAGACAAAACCCCACGAAATTGGCGTCGGTGAAGAACACAAGGACCCCATTGGGCAAGAGCCTTGCGATGTAAGCTTGTAGCGTATCCTTTATGAACTACAAAACGATAGAGAGGGAAAAAATCACTCAGGTATCTCATCACATCATCACGAAATACCTTGGCCACAATACTGGCCGCGGAAATGGGTTCAAAATAACGATCACCTTTAATTAGAGCAACCTGCGCCACAGTTCTTTCTTTCACAATTTGGTTACCATCAATACAAAATATTCCCTCTGTAGAAACTCCCAATAATTTACCAAAACCATCCATGACTCTTCCCACGCTGGTTAAGGTCGCTTGTAATATGTTAGTGCGCTCAATTTCATTCGGAGAAGAAAGAGCAAGACCCACCACATAGTTCTCAAAAATGCTGGGCAACAAAGCCCTTCTTTGCCGATCAGACAGCACTTTTGAATCTCGAATCTGCTTCCTCTTTTCATAAAGATGCTGGGAACCATCCTTCATGATGTCTTCCTTGAATCCGTTAGTTTCCCTTAACCAAGAATGGAAAAAGTTTGGCATAACAATGGGACCGAAAGAACCATCATCCCCTTGAGAATGATCAAAAAATAGGTAGCAGGCATCCAGGGCCACGTGAGAATCCAACTGGGTTCGCGGAACTGCCCCGGCTACAACAACAGGGCCAGCCAAACAGCCCCGACCCACTTCATCAATTCCCACCCAAATCCTGAACGGTTTCAATATGTCAAACAACAGAGCGCGCTGTTGCTCGCGAATGACCATCTCACAGCTTCCGGAGCCTTCCCGCCTTTATGAGGAAGTTGCTCCACTTTCCACATTAACTGGGCCTTCTGAATTTTGGCTTTCCTTATTCTCCCCTTCAGCACTTGGTACCAACAGTTCACTCGCAATACGAGCCTTTTTCCCTGTCAAAGCCCTCAAATAGTACAATTTCGCACGCCGGACATGCCCCGATGAAAGACGCTTAATGGACTCCAATGATGGACTAGAAAAGGGAAAGGTCCTCTCTACACCCACATTTCCTGCCGCCATTTTTCTTACTGTAAAACTCCGTGAGTGACCACGGCCTTGCAAACGAATGACCACCCCTTTAAAGGATTGTAATCTTTCTTTTTCTCCTTCCTTCACCTTAATTGATACAACCACCGCATCTCCCGGTTTAATATCAGAAAAATCCTTTACCTTTTGATGCGTCCGCACTACCTCACGCACCAATGCATCACCTTTCAACATACACACTCCCGCGTTGGATTGATTATACAGAGTGAACCTCCCATTGCTACCATGGACCTAAAAGTCGGTCAAGGTAGATACTCACTGCCGATCGCACAGAAAGATGTCGAAAGTCATCTGGGGGGGCCCCTTTTAAACTTTCTAAAAGACCATCCTGCTTCCTCATAAAATCATCAGTCATCCCATAACCAGTACCAAAAATTAGAAATACGGAACAATGATCTTCCCACAACATCTCCCGCAGCTCTTTAATCAAATAGATGGGCATTTGAGGTACAGTGCGTGCATGGGTCACGATTTTTAAAATTCTGGCATCGCCACTTCCTAAAAACTGTCTCCAGTCTTTTAACGCCTGCTCCAAAGAGGCTGCCGTTCTCACCGGCTCTAAGGACACCCTACGGGTTTCATTATAGCGAGCACCCTCCCCCACGCGCCAATGGTCCAAAACCCGCTCTACAAACATAAGTTGCTCAGGAACAGGGTGGATCAAGTAATATCTCGGAACACCATAACATCGGGCCACTCGAGCAATGTCGTGAATATCAAAATTCGTAATATTTGTAGCGACCACATTCCCCCGACGGTCCTTCATCGGATAATGCAATAATCCAATAGCTAACTTGGGAAGTTTCGCCTTCTGAGACATGTCAGGACCACCTTAAGAAAGGATTTTATTTTTCATTCAAGGGATTAAGTCAACCACGTCCCATTTTCGCCCTCACCACCCTGTAAAGTACAACCAAAAGTTTTGGTGCTCATTCCCACCCTTTGCTCTTCTCTCCCTTGATTGCCAATGCTCCATACGAAACAAAAAAAAGGTTACCTTTCAGAACAAAGGGTACTTGCTCAACTTAATCAAATGGGGTGGATTCCTCTAGGGCATCGTATTTCTTTATGGAACACTGAGATTGATCTTATGGTCATCTCTTCGGATCATAAAGAAATATGGTTAATTGAAGTAAAAACTGTTGCCATGCCAAATTGGGCTCATCTCATCTCCCCAACACAAAAGAAAAGGATCGAACAGGTTCTGCATTTGTTAATCGAACATTATCCCCAGACTCAAGTGCGTGGCCATCTTGCCTTAGTAAGTCCAAACACAATCAATTGGATTTATGATTTCTTCACCAACTAATCCCCTAATCCTCATCCAAAATGAAAAGTAAGGGATTACGAGGAATTCCGTTAAACCGCACCTCATAATGAAGATGGGATCCGGTTGATCGGCCAGTGTTACCTACAGAAGCAATGACGTCAAAACGATTTACCTGTTGCCCAATTTTCACAAAAATTTGTGAGCAATGACCAAACCGTGTTGACAAACCAAACCCATGGTCAATCTCTACCACTTTTCCATACCCTTCATCATATCCCACAAAAGTAACCACTCCACTAGCAGGAGCAACAATAGGAGTCCCGGAATTGGCTGCAATATCAATCCCAGCATGTAAAACCGTTCGTCCGGAAAAGGGATGCGGACGGTAACCAAAGGTGCTGCTAATCCAACCCCGACTCGGCTTTACACTAGGCATTGCTGCAAGAAAGGCCTGCCGATCAGATAGCAGTTGCCATAACTCCGTCAAACTTTGCTCTTGTAGTTCTGTTTCCTCAATACTACGATCAATTCTGATAGACAAAAGATCGTAACTTTGTTCAGTAGGTAACTCCAATGCCATTCCATCTTGGGATAATTTTTCTTCCGGACCCGAGTAGAATGGAACAAAAGAAAACCCGGACCTACTTTCTAAATTAACAGGCATCTGAGCTAAATTCAATCCATAGCTGGGATCTTCAGAGTTAGTGATCAATTTCAGTTTGGTAATAAATGATTTTGAGCGTGCCAAACTAAGCTCCAAAGCCTCAATCTTATTTTCAACCTGACTCAGTTGTTTTTTTAAATTCTGATTTTCCGCAATCACTCTTTTTTTTTCCAATGACTCTAGAACAAATTGATTAAATTGAACTAATAAGAGTACACTGACAACAAATAAAAAGAATAGACCTAAGGTAACAAAAACCAAAGTACGATACCCTAACTCAAGTTTTATTGGGTTAGCGGTATTTGAAGTAAACACAATAAAACTGATCTTCTTACCAGTCATTAGGTTATTGAGATATACATGACGGTGATATTGTCTATTCCGCCCGCATCAAGAGCCTCTTGAATACAAGTCGATACCACCTTATCAGGCGGCACTGTGTTCAATATGGTAGCCAAACGCTCATCACTTACCAAACCGCTCAGGCCATCTGAGCACAGCAAATAATTGTCTCCCGGCTGGGCCGTTCTTTCCAAAATATCCGCCACTACCTCTTTTTCAAACCCCACACTACGGGTAATCACATTTTTACCTATGGGCAAATTTTTAACATCAATACCCGCTCGAGCCTGTTCATTTATGAAGGAATGATCTTCTGTAATTTGCCAAAGATGCGGCTTACGAAACAAATAGGCCCTCGAATCACCTACGTTACCAATGTATACAACGTCCTTCCAAATAAGCACCATGACCATCGTAGTTCCCATGCCCGCCAACCGCTCGCCCTCACGATGCGCACTTTCAAAAATAACTTGACTGGCTTTCTGATAGGCCTGCTGAATGAGGTCACGGACCAAAGTCGCGCTATGCAATCCTTTTTGGATCACGTCTTGGGCAGTAACCACCGCAAGTTGAGAGGCAATCTCCCCCCCACTGTGTCCTCCCATACCATCGGCCACGATGTATAAACTCAACACATCATTCACTAAATAAGAATCTTGATTGGTCTCCCGCCTTAAACCTTTATGGGTACTACACCACGCCTTTACTTCCATATGCTAACTCAATTACACCGATTTTTTTTTTCAGGATCAAGGTTTAAAAACTGGTCTTAACCTTTTAGAGAAGCAAACCGCTCTAAATAATGGATGGGGCGTTACGCGGTAGGGTCACTGACCCTTCATTTTCTCATATTTTTGTTACTTTATGTAACGAATCAAATTTGGGAACAAAGCCAAATCAGAAATCAACAACATGCGAATTACTTAGAGGTTGATCTTTCATCAAACTCATCTAACCAAACAACTAATGAAGACTCAGCATTAAAAAAGCAAAAATATATACCAAACCAAAGGATTGTGGATCAACCAGAGCAACCGCTCAATAATGAAATCCCCGAGAATCAGCGCTTTCTCAGTGCCCATAATCAAAAGGTAATCAAAGAAACTAAAGCGGCAAAAAGGGGGGAATTTCGCAACTCCCCCCATCAATGGCAAAAGAAATTTCAACCCATAAGCCGGTTTTTAAATCCGGTAACATCAAAAAACGAATCTGATTCAAAAATCAATCAAGAAGAGAAAGAAAAGGTAATCTCAGCGCTCAGCCCCATCCCATCCCCTCTTCAACCCTATCCGCCGACCGATCGTAACCCGGCATCCCCATCTGAAAACCCATCGAATCCTACTGCTCATCAAGATTTGGAAGGTAGCGCCACTTTAGATTATCTGCCAGATATTGAGGAAGGATTAGAAACCCTACTATCCACCAGAGAGTTTGTTTATTACACTTACTATCGCCGTATCCGAAACCAACTCCACCAATATTGGACCCCAAAAGTAAGAAACAGCTTGATCAAAATTTATAAACAGGGTCGGCGTATTGCAACCGACACCGATTTGGTTACCCGATGTTTAATTATCTTAAACTCCCAAGGACGTTTACTTAAAGTTTATATTATTGGAAATTCCGGATTTAAAGAACTTGATGAGGCCGCCTTTGAAGCGTTGAAAGAAGCAGCTCCCTTCCGCAACCCCCCTAAAGGTATGATCGATCCAGATGGTTTGGTACGCATTAGATGGGATTTTATTATCGAAGGCTAAAGATGCAGCGGGATGTTACTGGATGTCCCCCCAATGACACGAATATTCTCCCTAGCAGTATCCTCTAGTACCCTCAAACAGGCAGCCACTATGGCCTCCCAGTCGATCCCATGGTAGTGATAAATTTCCGCTGGACGTCCGCATTTGGAATGCTTGCGTACGCTAAGAGCAATCTGTTTTACCCCAACAATCGCACCAATATTATCTAAAAGTCCAGGCTCACCATCGTGGACACTGACAATTGGGACACGCAATCCTGATAAAATCGTTACCGCATCCTGAACAAGTTCTTTTACATACAAATCTCCGCTTATTCCCAGGCGAACCCTCAACACCTCATAATCATTTTGATAGGCCAAGTTGCCACAAACCAAATCAGGCGATGTTACTATAATAACATTGGCATAAATTCCATATTCTAAAAGTTTCTTACTAGCTTTAATGGCTTCGGTACTAGGAGATCCCATGGCAAAAATGTGCACCACGTTATCCCCAGGTTGATAATTTTGGTAACCACGGTAATCAATCAAATAATAAGCCCCTGAAAGAACATCTGCACGAATAGTCTCCCAAATTTCGTCCTCTGGAAGAGGCTCTATTTGAGATTCATCCTGAGCCCCAGATAAAGGGAACCCCTTGGGATGTAAGACAATCTGAGAATTTTTCTTAAATCGCCGCTGGGTCTGCAAGTAACGCAAAAAATCTTTTTGCTCTACTCCTCTGGTAACACAACGAATGAGTACCCCACTACGCCCCTGATTATCATGCATCATATGGCGGCGAATGGCGTCGGAAAGAATCCAATCGAGTTCCTGACAAAAAAATGGCTCCCACGTTATTTGATTGGGAATTTGAAAGTCAGATTTCCATCCGTGCTGGGCTCCTTCAGGAGATAGGGTAATTCCGGAAGGTGTGCCCACTAAAATAAAGCTCGATTTCCAATACAAATCATAGAAAAATTGATCCAGAGCCCTTTTGATAAAAAAATCATAAACCGTCATCACTGGTAATATAGGAATTCCTAAAAAGTCCCTCATTTTGCCAAAAGATCCAAGGCAGCTCATACTATTGGCCTCAGCAATCTCAAAACGGATAAAACGATCAGAGGGATCTTCTCCTGGAACTAAATCTGGCGTCTTGGAATCTTTAACATTAAAAGCCTTTTCCCAATCCTTAACAACGGGAACACCAAAGATTTTTCCATCCATTAAGGGATTGAGATTGGTAGACGTACCCACATCAGGAGCCATAGCCACCATAAGCTCGGCCGCCTTTTTCCATCGCCTTTCATCTTCCGACAAAGGACGGTAACCATCGGGTAACTGATCAGTCTCCAAAGGGGTATTGGCACAACGATTCAATTTGGCGTTAAGTTGCCCCAGCATCCACTGAGTATGCGGGTAACTGGCCATTTTAAGATTAACCCCAATTTGGGATGGAAAGCCATTTTGCTGAACAAACATGTTGTGGAAAAAAGCCTGATTTTCCTCTTTCAGTTTTTGCTGTTCCCTGAATTGAGCTAGTAACAACTGTCCTCGCTCTTTTAAGTAACGACCCTCCTCGCTATCCTGATTGAATCGAGAAAACAAGACCCCATCAGGAATATTTTCCTGACGACGAAGTCGCTCCACTTCTTCAAATTCTGGCAAACTGTTATGGTTTCCAGGCGCTGCAGCACATTCTAACCCATAGCCCTTAATGGTGTGGGCGATGATAAGGCTCGGTTTATTTTTTTTCCTACGACTTGACTGTAATGTTTCCACCAAAACCTGGAAATCATGCCCTCCCAAATCCGCTATGGCTAACTTCAATTCTTCGTCTGTTACCTGATCCAAAAATTTTTTAAGTTGCCGATGATGACTCAAAAGACCTTTTCTCAGAGCCTCCATGTCCTGAACTTGCAGTAACACCTGTAACTCGTAATCCAAAAGATCTTTTTCCAAAAATTGGCGAAAGGCATTCCCTCCTTCTCTTTCAAATAACTTTTTTCGGAACGACCCATGCCTTAAATGCACAACTTCCCAGCCATTAGCTAAAAAGGTTTTTTCAATCCGATCAGCGTCTGAACCACCCATTATACGATGATTGGTAATACGATGCCCATCCAAGGATTGACGGTTATAATCCAAAATCCACGTTAGATTACCAATCTCTCGCTCAGCAAATTCAGGAACCGCTTCAAAAATGGATCCCTCTCGAAATTCACTATCACCACAAATAGCCCAAAAATGAGCCTGATCGGGAACCCTCCAACCATGCTCTCGAGCATACCGATAAGCCAAAGCTAAGTAGCCAATATTGACCGGAGGTATCCCTACTGTTCCTGATGGTAAAAAATTAAAATGATCAGAATCATACGGAGAGTGGTAACTTTGAAATACTGGTTCCCCGTGATGAGAATATTTACGTAAACCCATCATAGCCAGATCACACTCCTGATCTCCCAGAGGCGTTAGATCAGGTTTCAGTAACAATCCAAGAAGGTAATGATAGGCGTGATCCATGGGGGCGGCATGAGGCTTATTGGCTATAAAATCAAACCCTGTGCGCACCACAAGATGGAGACTCCCCAAAATGTGCAAAACCGATGAACTTGCCGCGGCATGTCCCCCAATTTTGGGATCTCCTTTTTCCTTATCTGTGCGGTGATTAGCTTCGTAAATCATACGGGTTGATAAATACAACGCCCGTCGCGCAATACGATTTAGGGTGGCTTGCAACACAAAAGAACCTCCTACGCGAATTTTGCATTTGTTGAACCCTCCAATTTTAGGCAAAAATCAACGGAGGATCAACGCTTATTCAAATGGGAATTTATGGGAACACGATTTTCATTTGTTTCGTACGTTTCGTTAGGATTGCCTTTGATCTCATGAATATGGAACTTCCACTCCAATCCGTTTTAAAAATTGGGCGCGGGATATCCATTGCCCACCCAATGACTGAGTGACTGGGGTTAACATTTGAATATCCAACCACACCATTTGATAGCGATCATGCAAATGCTGCATCAAAAGGTAAAGAGCAACCTTTGAGGCATTAGGCTCCAGATAAAACATACTTTCTGCAGAAAAATAGCGTGGGGTTAATACCCCGTAGATCCCACCCACCAAATCACCTTGATGATTCCATAATTCCACTGAAAGAGCCTTACCACGTTCCCATAGTTCGGTGTAAGGCCTTATCATCTCCGGTAAAATCCAGGTAGAGCCCTGCCTCCTGTGGTGGATATCCCGACACAACTCCATAACTTTTGGAAAGGCGTTATTGTAAGTAACAGTCCAAGGATGGTTTTTAAGAATTTTGCGTAAGGTGCGCCCCACATGAAAATGGCTCAACTCTAAAATACCTCGTGGATTGGGAGAAAACCACAATATTGGTAGACCCTCTACAGGCCAAGGAAAACATCCCCTCAAGTAAGCCGCGTATATGAAGTCTGAATCCCAAACCCCTCCCACCGCTACCAAACCACTTTCATCTGCTTCCCAAGGACGAAACCAATTTTCCCAACTTGCCACGAACACCATTTTAACGTAGTTCCAAAAAAAGAGCTAAACTTAAACCAATGAAACAGACCCCCTTTTTACAATTTTTTAACGATGATATAGCGGTTACCGATAAACCAAAAGGAATCTCCACCCATGCTCCAGCCCCTAATCAACCAGGGTGGTTAGAATATTGTCAAGAATCACTAGGGGTTTCCCTTTGGGTAACCCACCGCCTGGATAAAGAAACCAGTGGTCTGGTTCTTTTTGCTCGGAATCCCCAAGCAGCAGAAACCATACGTCAAGAGTTCATTCTTAATCGCGTAAAAAAGGTCTACTGGTTGATTACTGATCGTTCCCCAGATTTTCACCATCCTGTGACCGTAAAAGGAAACATTGAAAAAAAGGGAAAGACCTTCATTTTCACACCCCATCCATCTGGTAACAGTGAAACCCTTTTTATCCCCATTAAACGCAACGCTCTTTTTCAATTGTGGGAGGCCCAACCCCTAACCGGCAAAACCCATCAAATCCGACTACATGCTGCCCACTTAGGTATTCCTATTTTAGGAGACGTACTTTATGGAGGCTCAAGTTTTCCTACTCTTTGTTTACATGCCAAAAACCTCAACGTACTGAACTTAAGATTTGAATCTCATCCCCCCATTTTCTTTGAACGTATGGGGCTACTTTATCATAAAGACTTGATTAAAATCTTAATTGATCTTGATCAAAGGCAACGGTTATTTGGTTTTTTAAAAAATCGAAAAGTAGCCTGTCGTGCCAGTTACTGGAACGAAGACAATTTTACTTTTATTTTGGATATTTTAGGTGAAGTTGTATGGATTCACTGTTATCCAACGTTACCGAAAGAAGTATCATTATTTCAAAGAAAAATAGAATTCTTACAGCACTTAATTCAAAGACCCATTGTTGCCCAAGAAAAACCTAATTTAGGACAAGGTAACACTTCTTCTGCTACTCATGAATTTGCTCCAATTCCTGAAAATTGGGAAATTGAAGAAAATAATTATAAAATGCTAATGAAAAAAAATACCGGGAAACATTATGGGCTTTTTCTTGATCAACGACGTACCCGGAAATACATATCCGATCACGCACACGATAAGGAGGTATTAAACTTATTTTCATACACGGGGGGATTTACTCTTGCTGCCCTAAAGGGAGGAGCACGCCAGGTTACCCAAGTGGATTTAAGCCGTAAACACCTGAATTGGTCCCAAGAGAATTTATCCTTGAATGGTTTAGTAGATTCTAAGGGGAAAATAATTTCCATTCACGATGACGCTATGGGATTTCTCAAAAACACTTCTCCAAAGCGATATCATTTAATCGTTTGCGATCCCCCCGTTTTTTCCCGGCTTCAGAATGGAAGGGTTTTTCGGTTAAATAAGGAATTACCCACCCTCATTCAGTTGTGTTTACGTAAGCTTCATCCCTCAGGAACCCTTATTTTTTCGACCAATTACGAGGAATGGAGCGAGTTCGAAGTTGCTAACAAATTACAAAAAATTGTACCCGATTCATTTGAAGTGATACCATTTCTCCAGGACCTTGATACCCTGTGGATTCCCCATGGGCGTTCCAAAATTTTCATTATTAAAAAAAGAACATCCGAGGGAAGGAGTCATTGATTTTTCTAAAAACTTATAGCAGTGTATCAAAGCATGTTTACTGGCATCGTTGAATTAACAAGCCCTGTGCAACGATTAGAAATTCAAGAACATTCTGCCTTGTTGGAGATTGCAAGACCAAAAGAGTTTACCGATTTAATGATCGGACATTCCGTGGCGGTGAACGGTATTTGTTTGACCTTGGAGCGGTTGGATTCCCATAGCATGGGCTTTCATTTGGGATACGAAACACTAAAAATTCTATCTTTGCCTTCCTCTCACTGGGAGAATGGGGTAGCGCAAATCCTTCGCTCCCCAATAAATTTAGAAAGACCCCTCAAAATAACCGATCGCCTACATGGGCATTTAGTTACGGGACACGTTGATGGTTTACTTAAGGTAACATCTTGGAAACAGCAAGAGACATCGGTCATAGTGGATTTTTTTTTCCCCAGTTCTCACCGTCATTACTTTTGGAAAAAGGGGAGTGTTGCCATTAATGGGGTAAGTCTTACCATCAACGACATATGTGATACCTATTTAACCGTTTGTCTCATCCCCGAAACATTAAGAAAAACCAATCTCTGTTTTTTAAAAGTAGGTGATTGGGTTACCTTTGAAGCCGATTTTTTAGCAAAAGCCATTTGGGAAATGAATAAAAATCTGCAACCGAAAATAAAGCATGATGAGTAAACGGTAACGGAGTCATGAAATGACAGGGCAAAACCATTTATTTAGCTCGGTAGAAGAACTCTTAGAAGATTTAAAACAAGGTAAAATGATTATCCTAGTTGATGATGAGAACCGAGAAAATGAAGGAGATTTGGTGCTACCCGCACAATTTGTTACGAGTCAGGCCATTAATTTTATGGCAAAGGAAGCACGCGGGCTTATTTGTTTGGCCTTAGATGGGCAACAGGTTCAACGGCTTGGCCTAAAACCCATGGTGGGATTTGAGGAAAATCAGGCACCCAACAAAACGGCGTTCACTGTCAGCATTGAAGCCAGTCATGGGGTTACTACGGGAATTTCTGCTGCAGATCGAGCCCATACCATTCGGGTAGCTAGCGATCCTCAGGCTACTCCTCAATCGATTCGCGTTCCAGGTCATGTTTTTCCGATTCAAGCCCGTGACGGAGGGGTATTAAAACGGGCAGGACATACTGAAGGAAGTGTTGATCTAATGAAATTAGCAGGGTTGTGGCCCGCCAGCGTTATTTGCGAAATCATGAATGATGATGGGTCCATGGCTCGCATTCCAGATTTGCAAGTATTTGCTCAAAAACACCAATTAAAAATTGGAACTATTGAAGATATCATTCGTTACCGATTAGAAAGAGAAACTTTAGTTAAAGAAGTAGAAATTTCACAGATGGTGCAGGCCCCTCATCCGTGGAAATTGCGCGTTTTTGAGAGTATTTTGGATCATCGACAACATCTTGTGTATCAAAAAGGTAACCCTTGGGAAACTCCTTTAGTGCGCGTTCAAGTGGATGATTTTTTAAAAATTACCTACTATGCATGTTTGGGAAAACCCAATCCTTTGGAACGAGCCTTCCGCCAGATGGAAAATGAAAAAAATGCCTTAATACTCATACTACGTGGTTATGAGCAGTCTCCCACCATTACTGCCCGCCTCCTATTTGACCCATTCTCCATGGACTATCGTGATTATGGGATTGGAGCTCAAATTTTACGTTCCTGCGGCATCACAAAATTTCGCCTGTTATCTAATAATCCTGAAAAAGAAAAACGCGTTGGTTTGAAGTCATTTGACCTTGAATTAATGGAAGTGGTCCGCTTAGACTAAGCATATTGTGAATAAGCACCTTCAAAATCCCGTTGTTATTCTCTTTACTGATGGTTCTAGTTCCGGAAATCCAGGACCGGGAGGATGGGGATTTATTCTTAGTGATCAGGCTCAGGTAATAGAAGGGGGAGGTTTCGAATCCCAAACGACCAATAATCGCATGGAATTAATGGCCTTGATCAAAGGATTAGAGTGTTACTTAACCAAAATAACCCAGGGGCAAAAATTAAAAATATATTCCGACTCGATATATCTCATACTATCAATGACACGTTGGTTACCATCTTGGAAGAAAAACGGCATGACCAAAAAAGATGGAGAAGCGGTTAAAAATCCCGATTTATTACTGCGCCTTTGGGAACTGCTGAGTCAAATAAACGTTCCTATTGAATGGTACTATGTTCCCGCTCACCAAGGTATCCCAGCTAATGAACGAGTAGACCAGATTGCGGTGCAAATGGGTAAATCCCAAATTGTGCAGCCCCCTTTATTTGAAGGGCCTATTGAGCACTATTTTTTACCGTTACTTTCCGGATTACACCTAGCCCAACCAGGAGAAAATCTGTCCTTACCCCAATCCTCATCACCGAAACCTCAACCTTTAGGTTACCTGGTATACGTCAATGATCGAGTCAGTTTGATTAAAGATTGGTCCACCGCAGAATCGTTGGTAAAAAATCAAAAAAAGGCCTTGTTTAAAAAAATCTATCATTTGGATGAAGCCCGAAATCTATTACGCACTTGGGGTGTGACCGAAGAAAAAATTGCCCAATTTTTAAACGAAATCTCGACGGCATAAATTTTGCCTCTTGACAACATTTAAGGGCGTTGGCCTATTGAAAATTTTAAATAAGGAGATCTTAATGAATCCCATTTTAACCCCCCTAAATCCCCAACAGCAACAGGCTGTCCTAACCACCGATGGAGCTGTTTTGGTCTTAGCTGGAGCAGGATCAGGAAAAACGAAAGCCCTCACCCACCGGGTTGCCTACTTATTAGCGGAAGGGTTTGCTGAGCCTTGGGAAATTTTAGCAGTAACATTCACCAACAAAGCCGCTAAAGAAATGCAAGAGCGCATCGCCCTTTTGTTAGAAAAGGTAGGTTACCCACTGACCCAACTCCCTTATGTATCCACATTTCATAGCTTTGGAGCCAAGTTTTTGCGTTTAAATGCATCAGTAATTAACTACGATGAGCGCTTTTCTATTCTTGATGATACCGACCAATTGCAAATGATTCGAAAAATATTTAAAGAAATGAGTATCCCCGAATCTCAACTAGAACCGAAACAGGCCCAGGCAATTATTAACCACATTAAATCTGATCCCAATTTGGGAGGTTTATCTCAAAATACTCCTCGTAGCCGTATTATTTACGATATTTTTCATGCTTATGAAAAAAAAATGCAACTAAGTCAGTCTTTTGATTTTTCAGATCTGCTCTTGAAAACCTATCACATTTTAAAAAATCACCTGGACATTCAACAGCAGTATCAAAATCAGTTCAAGTATATTTTAATTGACGAATTTCAGGATTCAAACCTGATCCAGTATCGGCTTATGCAAATTTTAAGTCAGAAACACGGTAACATATGCGCCGTAGGCGACGAGGATCAATCTATATACAGTTGGCGAGGAGCAGAGATTGGGTACATTCTTAATTTTGAGAAAGATTTCCCAAATGCTACCATTATTCGTCTAGAACAAAATTACCGATCGACGCAAACTATTGTGCAGGCCGCATCTCAAATTATTAGTAACAATTCATTAAGACTTGGGAAAAATTTATTTACTCTAAACGAACCTGGGGATCCAATCATTTTTTCTTTGCAACCTACTGAATATGAAGAAGCTCGATGGGTCATTCGAACGATTGATCAATTATCACAACAAGAGCATTACTCTTGGAACGACTTTGCCATTCTCTATCGGACCAATGCCCAATCCCGTCTTTTTGAGGAACATCTGCGCCAATTCCAAATTCCCTATAAAATTGTTGGTGGATTTACCTTTTTCGAAAGAATGGAAATTAAAGATATGCTGAGCTATCTAAGATTGATTAATAATGATTGTGATGATATCTCCTTACGACGCATCATCAACGTTCCTAGCCGCGGGATTGGCAAAACCACTTTAGAGCGCTTAGAATATTTAGCGCACATTCATCAAATCAATCTGATAAAAGCTTGTGAGCTAGCCGTTGAAAAAAAAGAATTTAACAGCAGTATTTGTCAAAAAATTGAAAGCTTCTTGAAGCTAATTAAGGACTTGCAGAACAAAAAAGACCAAATGAATTTGTTAAACTTATATGCTGAGATTATGCATTCTACGGGTTACTATGCTTCTTTGAAGAATGATCCTAGCGAGGAAAATCTTAGCCGCATTAAAAACCTTGAAGAATTAGGTAACGTGATCGAGCAATTTCAAAAAGAAACTCATGAACCAACTTTACAAAAATTTCTAGAAGAAATGTCCTTAGTAACCGATCTAGAACAAAACCCCGCAGAAGATCAACAAGTAACCTTAATGACCATTCATGCCGCCAAGGGCCTCGAATACCCTGTAGTGTTTGTGGTAGGGCTGGAAGAAGGATTGTTCCCCAGTAACCGTAAAGAGCTGGGACAGCTGGAACAGATGGAAGAAGAACGTCGCTTATTTTATGTGGCTCTTACCCGCGCTCGTCAAAAAGTTTATCTGTCGGCAGCCCAAAAGAGAAAGGTGTGGGGTGAAGAACAAACAAACCCTATCAGTCGCTTTGTAGCTGAGATTCCCAAGGATCTAATAAAAACTCCTTGGCCCATACCAAAAAGACAACATAAATTAACAGAAGAATATCGTATTGATGAATACCCCGACGATATATTTATCCCACAAGGTTACCCTGTGTTAACGGAGGGCGCTTGGGTTCGTCATCCCCATTTTGGAAGGGGAGTTGTTTCAACAATTGAAGGCGAAGGAGAACATGCCAAAATTGTGGTACGGTTTGAAGGTCACATCATAAGAAAGTTTGTAGCTCGCTTTGCCAAGTTAGAAATTTTAGATTCGAATCTAAAAAACGGTGGCAAGATTTAAAAATTTAAAAGATCTGCCCAACATCAATCAACGGTAACAAAACATAATCGCAAAAAGCCTTTAACAAAGAAGAAAGTCTTTTTTCCAACCATATTAAAAAAACTAAAAAAGGGTGATTCAAAGAATCACCCAAACCCAACAGACTTATAGGCAAAAAAAGTACGCCGCAACCAAACGCGCAGAAATGAGAATTTAACTTTATAAAAAAGCGGGAGCTACTCTGACTTTACTCTACCACCAACCAAATAGCACCTTCGTGAAGAACCAGTACTCCCGAAATCGTCTGTCCCTCTTTAATGGTACATTGAGGAAAGAAGACAGAAGTAGCTAACGCCTGGTCGACACTTAGAGGACAAATCTGATTAGGATGAAACATGTCCCCTTTTGAATAATCCAAATCTAAGAACGCAAGACATGAGCCATTATATAGATCATGAACAACAATTCTTACCCTTGCTAAAAATTGAGCTTCATACCTCGTACACTCTCCAAATCCAAATACTTGACTGGCTATTAAGGTCACTCCAGCCAACAATAAAGCTCTAAACCCTCGTCGATAAGAAAACTTATACATAATAAGACACCTCCTTCAATAAATTAAAGGCTTAACCACCACTAAAAGCCAATAGCTTAATAAGGCCACCATTCCAATGAGTAAAGTTAAGTTTTTGTTTATTTCGATCATTAGTTAATCTGAAACCTGTTTCCATTTGAAACACTCTTTCCTTTTGTGAAGGCAACCCAGTTTCGCCTAACATCGGCATATGTTAACATAAAAAATATGAAAACAAACGCTAAGGCCTATGATCAATTAACAAAAAAATGTGACTTAAATACGGAAAGTGTTGGGTCTGATGCTTCTAGCTCACTGGGTGGGCTGATCGTTGGACTGGTAGGTTTAGTATTCTTCCTGCTACAACCCATCTCGTTTACCTCAGCCAAAGAATCGGAAGTCCCATCAGCTGTGAAAAAAGTTCAAAGTGAATTAACAAACCCGACCGTACGTGAGTCGATCATTCGAGAAAATCCCAAGGCCCAAGAAATCGATAAATCAATTCAAAAGCTAGTTGGTGGTAACTCTAATTTAAGTAACCAAATTTATGAGTTATCAGCGGACATGTTAGAAATCTTAATGGAAAAGGCGGACCATCAACCCCACAAGCTACAATTACTGTTATACGAACTTCAAAAAAATCCCGCCCAATTTTTGACCAACATGCCACCACCCCAAAGAAAAAAGTTTGAACAAATTGTTAAACAAATCGAGGCCCAAAAGCCAGCAATCCGTCATTCAGAACGACAGCCGTAATTGAATTTCAGACCAGGAACTGCTACCGCCAAATTAAAAAATATCAATTAAATCATGCTTAAAAAAAACCAAAATCAGCAACCTTCTTAAGAGGGCTTAACAGCAAACGCCAACGAAGAGCGACAATTGCTGAAAAAAAAACGAGAATAGATCCATTAACCCACATGAAATACCACAACCACCGAGTTGTACTTGGCTGGCGATAAAAGTTCCATGCCAACATAAGCCCTAGAAGTATCACAGGAACAGTCAAAAACCCATAAAATGGATCAAAAACCTCGGAACTCTCAACAAAAATCGGCATCAAAGAAGCAACCAACATGTATGTTAAAGAATACATACCAATTTGTAACAAAGTTTTTTCTTTCCCCAATGTTACCGGAAGGGTTGGAATATACGCCCTGGCATAATCTTCCTGGTAACGATATGCTAATAACCAAAAATGAGGCATCTGCCATAAAAAAAGCAAAAGAAACATATACAGCACCGGCGCTTCAAGTACTGAAAGACCAAAAGAAGAGTAACCAATAAAAACCGGCATAGCCCCAGGTACTGCGCCAAGAACCGCAGCAAATGAAAACCTTAGCTTCCACCACAAAGTATAAAAGCCGTTATACAAAATAACAGTAGCTAACCCCCACAAAAAAGAATTCCAGTGGGCCTGTAATAACAAATGATTACCGATGACAATTAAAGTAATAGCCAATATACCCCCAGCCAGAGGCTTTAACTGACCGGAGGCAATGGGACGACCACGAGTGCGGTGCATTTTTTGATCTAACTTCCATTCCTGAACCTGATTTAAGGCCAAGGAGCCACTCGCTAAAAAATAAAGTCCCCCGATCACCTGCCAAAAATGAGGCGTCCAGAGGGAAAATTCCACTGGAAGGGCTACCAAATAAGCACAAATCCCGACCAACAATACAAATATCACAATGCCAAATTTGGTGAGACTTAAGTAAATTTTCAACCCTTGCATAACATTAAGTAATTCCTTGATGATGAACAATAAACAATAATATTCGAAAAAAATCGGTTACTAGCGACTATTATCTATATTGATCCCAAATTTCTTGACCCCGACGCTTTTAATTTTATCCATAATACGCACGACAACCCCATGTTGACTAGCCTTATCGGCAGAAATCAAAGCCATTAACTCACTATTTTGGGCCAATTTAACCTTAACTAAGTCAATTAGCTCCTCCTCACTAATTAAACTTCCATCCACATAAATTGAACCCTCAGC